>JAZUED010000195.1:0-4543 GCA_045640005.1 Candidatus Fimousia sp. | reverse complement strand
ATCAAAGAACACTTCATTCTCCTTCGTTTTTAAACGATGAAATACTTCTGCAGATGGCTTAGAAAGATATCCAAGACGAGCCTTTGGAAGACGATTTCTTACATATACAAGATACTCTTCTTTAAAAGAAATCCAGGTAATCTTCTTGATCAAATGGTAGCTATCTGCGATATGGATAATCTCGTCCACATCTTTTTGCTGCATCGGTGTATCATTCTTAATTTCAACGTATGCCTTATAGCCTTTACGGTCACATAACTCGCAAAATTCCTGAAAAGAAGGCATCTTTTCGCCTTCAAATTCTTTTGAATACCAAGAACCAAAATCTAACTTACGAAGCTCTTCATAAGACTTTTCATAAGCATAACCATGTCCATTTGACGTACGATCTAAAGTCGCATCGTGCATGATCATCGGAATGCCTTCCTTAGATAACGTTACGTCACATTCCACCGTATCAAATCCATGTCCCTTTGACAGCTTAAATGCGGATAATGTATTTTCCGGTGCTGCCACATTATATCCTCTGTGATTAATAAATCTCATATTAAATCTCCTAAAAAATTCAAAAAGCGAGCCAGAAATCTGACCCGCTTAAATCTACTACTTTATCCAGCCATGCTTTACGCAGGCATTGTAAATCCCATCATCCACATTCGCATCGGTAACATAACCCGCCATATTCTTTAAAGGCTGACAGGCATTTCCCATAGCAATGCAGTAAAAATCAGGATCAAACATATCCATATCATTGTAATCATCGCCAAATACGACTACATCTTCAATGGAACCACCAGCATACTCAAGCATTCTTAGAATACCAGCCTTCTTTTCATCCACCTGGATACAAAGATACTTTGGATCAAAACGAATATATCCCATGCCATAATCTGATAATTCCTGAAGACAGGTAAGCTCTGCTTCTTTTTCGGGTGGAACCGGAATATACATTTTAAAAATCTCAGGTGCTTCATCCGGATCAAATGCATCGTCGATGATATACTTTGTAGGTTCATTGCGAAGACCTACCTGGTCATAAAACTTGAAGTCCTTCCCATAAACCTTATAGGAATCATCCAGAGAAAACAACAAACCATATCCCAAATCATCTGCCTGATGATACAGACGAAGAGCCATATCACGGTCAATTGGTCTGTTCTCCTGCATCTTCCCATTATAGAAGATACCATGACCACCATTGCATACCATATTATCAAAATCATATTTCGCACGGAACCACTCAGCCTTGTATGCCGCACGCCCCGTATTAATGGATACAAAATGACCTGCTTCTTCTAACTTATGAACTGTTTCAAAAGCAGACTCTACAATCTCACCAGTTTTCTTATCCGTCAATGTACCATCAATATCAAAAAAGATATACTTCTTCTTCATGGATTACTCCTAATTTATTTCAGAGTCTTAACTTTCTTAGTTTTAGACCAGCTACTGTTATAAGTAGTTGTTGTTGGGTTTTCTCCCTCAGATTTCTTAGTTGCAAATGTACGAACACGAACATAATATGTTGTTTTCGCTTTTAAATTTTTGATTGTAACAGAAAGTTTTGTTAAATCCTTAATCTGAACTTTCTTAGCTTTTGTAAACTTATTATTTGTTGCATACTGAACTTCGTATCCAGTTGCTTCACTCTTAATCTGCTTTAATGTAACACTAAATTTCTTTTTGCCAGGCTTTGTTGTTGCAACAGATGTTGCTTTTGGACGAACTTTAAGTTTAACTTTATAATCTACTCCATTCACTTTTGTTCTTAATGTAGTAGTACCAACGGATACAGGAGTAACTTCTTTGTTGTCTGTTACTTTCGCAATTGCCTCATTATATGCCTTCCAAGTTACAGGAACTGCTACTTTAACCGCTTTGCTTTTCCATGTATTTGGATAAGTAATACTTGTTTGTGCAACTGGAACCGCCACTTTACTTTCTACATCTGTTGTTACTTCTTCTGCAGAGAATGTGATCTTCTTTCCATCAATTTTAGATGCCTGAACAGTGATTGCAACATCATAACTGTCATTATATGCTGTAGTCTTTGCCATAGCAGATTTATTATTACCGAACATAGTTACCCAGTAATGATAACCATTCACATATACATGACCTACACCAATTGCGCTATAAGCGGAGCTTAACATCTGACGACGGTGGCTCTGTCCACCATAGCTCTTGTTTGCTTCTTCCCATGCAGCAAATGCTTTTTTGTAGTCTTTCTGTCCAACTGCAATATTCTCACCCACTGCTGTATACATTGTGCCATCACCTTCATCATAAATATGATAATATGGCTGACCATCTGGTCTTGTATGAGAAAATTCTACTGCAATTTCTGTTGCTCTTACCATTGCAAGCTTTTCTAAGTTGTAATCATATTTTAATGTTGGAAGTGCACCTGTTTTTACTTTTTTGCCATTGCTGTCATAAAGCCAGTTATCAGATCCGGATCTAAATTCATTAATCAATTTTGCCAGACTTCTCGCATCAGATTGTCCAAACTTTGTTGTCACCTTAACCTTCATAGTGGAACTTTCTGCAGCCTGAGTATTAACCATTCCAACTGTTAACGCAGCTGCGAAAAGAAACATAAACACAAAAATACTAAATGCTTTCTTATAATTATTCATTTTTTCCTCCTCATTCCTTAATTATTATAATCTTAAAATTTTATTCTAACATCACTGACACATATTATACCACATATTTACGAAAAATCACGAAAATTTTCGTAAATTTAATGACTTTTTTATGACGCTATAATAAGTTGCGTAAACACTGAAATTAGGACCAACCAGTGTGATCAGTCCTAAATTCCAATTCACTATTTCCACAAAACACTGTCTGTTGTAATGTAATCTACATCATATTTTTTCACAACCTGTTTTGCTGTTTTCACCCCATTAATTGTATACATAATGACAGGAATATTCTGCTTCTGATAACTAGCAATATTGGCTCCGGAAACATTCGATGCTTTGAAACCAGTTTCAAAATCATACTTAAGCAAAGTATTTACCGAATCCTGACCACTGCTGTCTAAGTGAGCCATCTTAATATTACTCTTATTCCCTTCTTTAACAAGCTTATGAAAATATTTCATACGATTCATGCCTGTATTGCTGGATGATTTACTATCTAAAGCAAACACATAACATCTTTTCTTGCCCATCTTGTTCACAATAGCCTTATATAAAAGCTCTAACTGCTTATTCGTATAATCTCCCTTGATTTCCACATATGGAACTTTATCATACTTGATGCAGATATCTAAAAATTCATCCAGGCTAGGAATTGTTGTCGCAGCAGAATCATCTTTTAGCTTTTTGATATTGCTTCCGCTATTAATCTTATAAGAACGAATCTCCTTATAGGTAAGCTTTGAAATGGATTTATTCACTCCACACATACGTTTTAATGATTTATCATGCATGCAGATAAATTTATTATCCTTGGTTACCTGAATATCCGTCTCAATCGCATAGAAAGCCTGCTTACCCGCTTTTATGAAGGCACTCTTTGTATTCTCAGGAGCTTCTTTGCTTAAGCCACGATGCGCAATAAACTTCGTCTTTGTTGGATCAAGCGCTGAACTTTTCACAGTCACCTTACAGGTCTTAGTCTGAGATCCTACCTTAATAGAGATGTTCACTGACCCCTTCTTCACGCCAATAATGCTATATTTTTTATTACTTATTTTCTTTACTTTTGCAATCTTTTTATTTGCTGATTTTACAACAGGTGTCCCTTTCACACCTTTGATCGTTAATGTAAACTTCTCATCATCATAGATTGTCTTACTACTTGCTGAGATACTCCATCCGGCAGCAAATGTATCTGTCTCTTTCCCCACAAAAACCAGACACGCAACAAGACAAATCACGATCAGAAATGAAATGCTTTTTCTACCCAGTATCATAATATACCTCAAAATCTAATATTTGAAACATTATAACACAGCAGGCGTTTCACAAGTGTTTTAGATATGCACATTTCACAATAATTTCATTATATTTTTGTGCAATATGACTATATTGTGACGCAATAAAATTGTCACTCGATTAATTTTTATCTTTCTATATAATTACCACACCGAACTGTCTTGCATCCATTAAATTATTATTATAATATTAAATAACGCGAATAAATATCCGCGAAAAAACTCATCAAATTTTCGTAAAAACAGGAGAAATACCCTTATGAATATACTATTTGTTGCCATTCCTGCACTTCTCGGCGGATTAACCCAGGGAATTGCCGGATTCGGATGCGCCATCATTATGATGCTGTTTCTGCCAATCTTCTTAACCGTACAGCAGGGATCAGCCATTTGTCAGGCATCCGCCATCATTCTTTGTGGAAGCATGATCATCAGCTACCGCAAATACAACAATTTAAAACTTGTCGCAAAACCATTGCTCATCTATTTCCCAGTATACTACACAGCCCTGTCTCTGGCTGTAAAAAAGGATGCCAGCTTCTTAAAACAGTTCCTGGGATTATTCATGTCCTGTCTTTCCATCTACTTCATCTT
>JAZUED010000194.1:0-2369 GCA_045640005.1 Candidatus Fimousia sp. | reverse complement strand
CCTACATGAAGTGTACCTTTCTGTACTAATACAGTTGCAACTGGTCCACGACCTTTATCAAGCTGTGCTTCGATTACGATACCACGAGCAAGACGGTTTGGATTTGCTTTTAATTCAAGCATTTCAGAAGTTAAGATGATCATTTCAAGTAAGTCATCAAGACCTTCTTTTGTATGTGCGGAAACTGGAACGAATACAGTGCTTCCACCCCAGTCTTCTGGGATTAACTGGTATTCTGTTAATTCCTGTTTTACACGTTCAACATTTGCTGCTTCTTTATCAATTTTGTTTACAGCAACGATGATTTCAACACCTGCAGCTTTTGCATGGTTGATCGCTTCAATTGTCTGTGGCATAACACCATCATCTGCAGCTACTACTAAGATAGCAATATCTGTGGACTGAGCACCACGTAAACGCATGGATGTAAATGCTTCGTGACCTGGTGTATCAAGGAATGTGATTTTCTGTCCATCTAAAGATACAACAGAAGCACCGATGTGCTGTGTGATACCACCAGCTTCTCCGGATGTTACGTTGGAAGAACGGATTGCATCAAGGATGGATGTTTTACCGTGGTCTACATGACCCATAACACATACAACCGGTGGACGGCTCTTTAAGCTTTCTTCTGGATCTTCGATGTCTTTGATTAATTCTTCGATTACATCTACAGGTTCTTCCATTTCAACGATTACATCGTATTCCATAGCGATTTCTTCTGCTCGTTCAAAGGATAATTCTGTATTTAAGTTTACTAATCCACCACCGCTTAATAATAATTTTTTAATGATATCATTCGCAGGGATTTTGATTGCTTCAGCAAGTTCTTTTAATGTTAATACTTCAGGAATTTTAGCAAAGTCAACTTTTTCCACAACTTTTTTAACTGGCTCTGGCTTAATAAATGCGCCAGGTCCGTTCTTTTTCTTGTTCTTTTTGCGGCTGTTATTATTGTTGTTTTCCTGATTGTTGTTGTTTTTGAACTTATTATTCTTTCGATTTCTATTAGGCTTCTGATCGCTTCCAAAAGGAGTTCTGTCATCCCTCTGACCTGCGAAGCCCTGGTTCTGGTTCTGATTTTTGTTGTTTTTCTTTTTAAATCCTTTTTTAACTTCATTGCCTTTTACGTTCTGGTTTCCATTATTAGCATTGCTGTTGTTTGGATTTCCAGCATTCTGGCCATTGCCGTTGTTTGGTTTCTTATTGTTCATATTATTTTTCTTAAAGTTTTTATTGTTTCTATTATCCGTATTTCTCTCAGGTTTGCGATCCTTGTTTTTAGGTTCCTGTTTCTTAGGCTCCTGTTTTTTTGCATCCTTATTTACAAAACCCTTTTTAGGTGCATCTTTTTTAGGTGCATCTTTTTTAGGTGCTTCCTTTTTTGGTGCTTCTTTTTTCGGAGCAAAATGTGCCTTTACTTTATTCACGTCGCCGTCAGAGATGGAGCTCATGTGGTTCTTTACTTCGATTCCATTTTTCGCTAAAGCAGAAATAACTTCTTTACTGCTTTTGTTTAAGTTCTTTGCTAGTTCATATACTCTCATGTCTAGTACCTCCATTATCCATCGTGCCAAGCTTTTTGCTCATGCTGTCAGCAAATCCTGCATCCTCGATGGAAATGGATGCACGATACTGCTTACCGATTGCCGCGCCAAGCTCATCTTTGGTTCCATATATAGAAAGCGGAACTTTATAAAATGCACACATATTACGAAACATCTTTTTCGTATTATCTGATGCATCTTCCGCTACAATTACTAAATGGGATTGACCGGTTTTTACTGATTTTTCGGTGGAAAATTCACCGCTTTTTACTTTACCGGCCTTTGCTGCAAGCCCAAGAAAGGATAAATTTCTCATTCTATTCAATACGCTCGAGCTCCTCCTTTAAAAAGTCATAAATTTCAGAAGGAATGGATGTCTTAAGTGACTTTTCAAGACTTTTAGACTTGATCGCTTTAGTAAGACATTCAGATTTGTTACAAATGTATGCACCGCGTCCATTCATCTTGCCTGTCGCATCAAGAAAAATCTCTCCTTCTTTTGTTTTAATGACTCTGATCATTTCTTTCTTTGACACCATATCGCGACAGCCTACACACTGTCTCATAGGAATTTTCTTCATCAGTCATCTCCCCTGTTATATAATGTCTCGATTATTCTTCTACGATTTCTTCTTCGTCATCGATTTCGCCGAAATCGTCATATTCAATGCTTGCCTGGGATTCACTCTTGATATCAATCTTGTTGAATCCTGTTAATCTTGCTGCAAGTCTTGCATTCTGTCCTTCTTTACCAATTGCTAAAGATAACTGATAATCTGGTACAACTACACGAGCTGTCTTTGCTTCTTCATCAACGGAAAC
>JAZUED010000193.1:0-2817 GCA_045640005.1 Candidatus Fimousia sp. | reverse complement strand
CTTTTTTTAAAATCAGAAAAGGCACTTCACCCGTAATGGATAAAGTGCCTGAAATTCGTTCTTATAAAATTCGGGAATCCGAGTAGGAATTTCGAATTTTTAGATGGATTGAGCCCTCTATTCGCCAGGTGAAAAGACTATGCGCATACCGCAACTGCGCAATTATTTCCCATTATAAAGTTGTTGATTGCAACGTTGTCAAGTAACTGTGGGTTAATAGCGCTGTAACGCATTTTCTTTTACACTCCTTTTGATTATTTGAGGATTTCCTCCATTAAATATGCTACCACAATAATTGTATTTTTGTCAATACAATCTTATTTTATTTTTAAACTTAATTTAAACGTTACATCCACTACTTTTTGTCTTTTAAATCCTCATGTTTTTCTGCAAAATCTCTCTCTTCTTTTCCCTTTTATGCTATACTAGAAAAAGTGATAATGAAAAATGAATACTTAAATTATTTACGAAAAGGAGTAACTAGTTATGAGTATTTTAAAACTTAAACCAGTTTGCAAAGACTATCTTTGGGGCGGACATCGCTTAGCTGATGAATATAACGTGGAATTTGATGGACCGGTTCTTGCGGAAGCATGGGTACTATCCTGCCACCCAGATGGAACTTCTACCATCGCCAACGGACCATTTGCCGGAAAAACCCTTCAGGAATATATTGACCATGAAGGCTTTGAGGTATTAGGAACACATTGTCGAAGATTTCGTGAATTTCCAATCTTAACAAAGTTCATCGATGCGAAAGATAATTTATCCATCCAGGTACATCCAAGCAATGGTTTCGCGCTACAAAACGAAGGACAGTATGGAAAAACCGAAATGTGGTATATCTTAGATGCCGCTGAGGATGCATTTTTATACTATGGATTTAAAGAAGAAATCTCCAAAGAAGAATTTGCCGAAAGAATACAGAATAACACCTTATTAGAGGTGCTCAATGCCGTGCCAGTAAAAAAAGGCGACGCATTATTTATCGAATCCGGAACACTTCACGCAATCGGGAAAGGAATTTTGATTGCTGAGATCCAGCAAAACTCGAACGTAACTTATAGAATTTATGACTATGGGCGCGTGGGAAAAGACGGAAAGAAACGAGATTTACATATTGAAAAGGCTTTAGCGGTGACCAATCGTATGCCAATCATTAAGAGTGGCAGCCAGTATCCACACATTGCTGACTGTGACTATTTCACCGTAGATAAGCTTAATTTAGATGGTCGCCTTACTTATCGTACTCAAGGCCATGTTGATGAAACTTCATTTTTAAGCATTTTAATTTTAGACGGAGAAGGAAGTATCCGCTGCGATGCAGAAATCGTAGATTTTTGCAAGGGCGACAGCATTTTCTTACCTGCTGACAGTGGTGACTGGCTTATTGAAGGATGCTGTGATGCATTACTCACCACAATTCGTGAAAAAGCAAGCCCTGTACGTGTTGGTATTACCATTGGTAGTTCCACCACTCAGATCGGCCTTGTTGATGATCAGCAAAATCTGATGGCAGTGAAGAAATTTCCTACTGATAATAAGATGACTCCTCAGGAAATCATTGACGACGTTGCTGTAAAAACATTAGATTTGCTTGAGGAAGAAGGCATTCCTCTTGATCAATGTATTGGCGTAGGGGTTGGCGTCCCAGGAACGATTGATCGTCGTAAAGGATCCGTTATTTACTCTAATAATATAAAATGGGAAGATGTACCGCTCGCGAAGCGTCTTGGAAAAGTAATCCCTTGTCCGGTTCGTATTGCTAATAACGCCGACTGTGCTGCTTTAGGCGAAGCCGTGGCTGGTGCCGGAAAAGACTATTCCGACGTTGTTATGTTTACCTTAGGCAATGGTGTCGGAGGCGGCATTATCTTAAATGGTCAGGTATTTGAAGGTGGTATCATGGGTGGTAGCGAAGTCGGCCATCAAGTTATTCGTGTCAATGGTCGTTTATGTTCTTGTGGACGAAAAGGATGTTTAGAGGCTTATATTTCTGTTCCTGCTCTTATTCGTGCCGCATCACAAAGAACTGGCGCTGATATCAGCCTGGAAGAAATCTTTAAACTTGCTCACAACGGCGACATCGATATGCAGGAAGTCATTGAACAGTACGAACAGATGCTTGGAACCGGTATTGTTAATATCGTAAACATGTTCCGTCCACAGCTCATTCTTCTTGGAGGAGCTATGTCTGACTATGCAGGCGATATGATCGAGCCACTTCGTGAGATGCTTCAGTCCGATTGTTTCGGCGGAGCGAATGGACTTGTGCCGGAAATTGCAGTTGCTCGTCTTGGTAGCTACGCAGGTATTATCGGAGCAGCCAATCTATAAAATGATTCCAAAGGGGAATTTTACACTCCATAAGTGACTTAACCCCCGAAATTTTTGTGTAAAATTAAAAAGGTGTGAACATAACATTTAAGTTTTGTTCACACCTTAATTTATTTTAATAATAAAATTTTATCCTGCGGCACCAACAGATACGCAGGCATACCTTTTTCTTCAATTTCTTTCATTTGGTCGCGCTGTACCATCCAGCAAATTTCATCTTTTGCATCTTCTGCTGGTTTTATATAATATTTCTGCTCAAAAGGAAGTTCTTCTAAGCGTATATCATGGATCTTAATGCATCCATCTTCTTCCTTCCAAATCGGTATAAAGTCATGGGCACGCACTCCTATATAATGAATATCTTCAAGATTTCGATCAACTTTTAATCGAATGCCCCACTCTCGAACGTGAATGATTTGACCATCCTCTACAGATGACTCAATCAAAGCCTTTACAATATTCTTACATCCAGTCAATCTT
>JAZUED010000192.1:0-4736 GCA_045640005.1 Candidatus Fimousia sp. | reverse complement strand
GTTCCAGTATGGCGGCGACATGTATAACGAAGCAGGAACCAAGACAACAGTTGATGATGAAGCAGGTGTTAAAGCATTTGATGATTACGTAAAATACTTTAATGACTACGGTATCCCGACAGTATATGACTTTGTCAGCCGATTCCGTTCGGGTGAAATGCCGATTGGTATTGCTGCTTATTCTACATATAATACTTTGATGGTATCTGCTCCTGAAATTCGTGGCTTATGGGATTTCACAGTTATCCCTGGTACAGAACGTACAGCTGCTGATGGAACAAAGTACATTGACAGATCTGATTTCATTACCGGTAGTGCATCGATGATGATTAAGACAGACGATGATACCATCAGAAACAATGCATGGGAATTCATGAAGTGGTGGGCAAGTAAAGATACACAGACACGTTTCGGTCGTGAAATCGAAGCTCTCCTCGGATCCTCCGCTCGTTATGCAACAGCTAATAAGGAAGCTTTCTCACAGCTTGCATGGAGCGCTGACGACATCGCTGTTTTAAATGAACAGTGGGATCAGACCAGAGGTATCAGAGAAGTTCCTGGTGGTTACTACACAGGACGTCACATTTCCAATGCAATCAGAAAAGTAATTAATGACAAAGATGACTCCAGAGAAACAATCATCGATTACTCCATTAAAATCGATGAAGAAATTGTTAAGAAACGTAAAGAATTCGGCTTGCCGGTGGATGAGGAGTAGAGCATGAAAGAGTATTTTAACAAGTACGTCACACTGCGAAAACATAACGCAAGTGTGGCATGGAAAAAAGCAAAGCGAAGCAAAATGTGTTATGCATTTTTGGCGCCTTATGCCATCTTGTTCACACTGTTCTACATTTTACCTGTGTGTACATCCATTTTCTTCAGCTTTACCTATTACAACATTTTGGAGACTCCAAGATTCATTGGACTTCAGAACTATATCAGCTTGATTTTGGAAGATGATATCTTCCTTATGGCGATTAAAAACACTTTCATGATTGCCGTTATTACAGGACCACTTGGTTATATCATGTCATTCCTGTTTGCGTGGTTAATCAATGAATTGCCAAGATGGGTACGAAGCGTTGCGGTTGTAGTATTCTATGCACCATCTATCGCCGGTAACTGTTACGTTATCTTCTCTGTATTCTTCAGAGGTGATGCATATGGTTACGTAAATGCTTTCTTAATGAATTTAGGAATCATTGATACACCAATCCTTTGGTTCATTAATCCAACTTACATGCTTCCGATTTGTATGTTAGTTATCTTGTGGATGAGCCTTGGTACCGGATTCCTTTCCTTCGTAGCTGGTCTGCAGGGTGTTGACAGATCTCAGTTCGAAGCAGGTTATATGGACGGTATTAAAAACCGTTGGCAGGAATTGTGGTACATCACACTTCCTAACATGAAACCAATGCTTATGTTTGGTGCGGTTATGTCTATCACACAGGCTTTTGGTGTGTGTGATGTTACCATGGCACTTTGTGGTTACCCTAGTACCGACTACGCAGCCAGAACAGTAGTTACTCACTTGTTCGACTACGGTTATTCTAGATTTGAAATGGGCTATGCTTCAGCAATAGCAACAATCTTGTTCTTAATTATGATTTTATGTAACAAGGCAATTCAAAGTATGTTGAGAAGGGTGGGAACCTGATATGAAGTTGAAAAAGAAAAAGGAAGTGCGCGAGAAAGCGTACAAAAAACCATTAATAAAAAGAAGAAAACCCAATCGTTCTATCTGGGGAGATATCTTCTTATATCTGTTCCTGCTTTTTGTAGCTATGGTCATGGTATTCCCGATTGTATATGCGGTAAACAGTGCCTTGAAACCTTTGGATGAGCTCTTTATGTTCCCACCAAAGATCTTTGCACAGAATCCTACTATGGATAACTTCTCCGACTTGTTTGTAACAATGGGAAAATCCTGGGTTACTTTCTCCAGATACCTTTTCAACACAGTATTTATTACAGGTGTTGGTACAGCAGGCCATTTGATTATTGCTTCCATGGGTGCTTTCGTACTTGCTAAATACGAATTCCCTGGTGGACAGGGCTTCTTTAAAGTAGTTACAGTAGCGATGATGTTCAGTGGTTATGTTACAGCAATCCCGAACTATTTGATTTTGAACTACCTTGGATGGATCGATTCCTACTGGGCAATCGTTATCCCTGCTTTTGCATCTCCGATGGGACTCTTCCTTATGAAACAGTTCATGGAAGGTCTTCCAACTTCCTTAATTGAAGCTGCTAAGATTGACGGTGCAAATGAATGGAAAGTATTCTACGGTATTGTAATGCCTAACGTTAAACCGGCGTGGATGACACTTATCATCTTCTCTGTACAGGCTCTTTGGAATAACAAAGCTGCTACATTCATTTACTCAGAAGAAAAGAAAACCCTTGTATATGCATTGCAGCAGATTCAGTCCGGTGGTATCGCAAGAACCGGACAGGGTGCAGCCGTTCTGGTTGTACTTATGATTGTACCTATTGCAATCTTTGTATTCTCAGAAAGCCAGATTCTGGAAACAATGGCAAGTTCAGGACTTAAGGATTAAGGAGAGAGCATATGAAAAAGAGATTAGTCAGATTATTAACTTCCATATGCGCTGTGGGAATGGCATTTTTGTATGTGCTTCCGGTATCCGCTAAAGATAAGAGCTATTCTTATAACTACGATTACTGGGGAGATGTACAGGATGCACCTAGTTCCTATGCAGTATGTAGAGTATTTACATCTTCAGACCTTGGCCTGGATGTTATGATGAAAAATCCTTCAGGACTTACTGTTGTAGGAGATCTTGTATATATCTGTGATACAGGTAATAACCGTATCATTGAGTGTAAGAGACCTACACCACAGACTCTTGAAGTAAACAGAATTATTGATTCCTTTACTGGTGGACCTGGATCAACAAGCTTTAATGCTCCGATGGATATTGCCGTATCTGAAGAAGGTTGCTTCTTCATTGCTGATAATGGTAATGCAAGAGTATTGAAACTTGATAAGGATTTGAATTATCTGATGGAGTTCAATAAACCGGATGATAATACATTAAATGCAGACCTGATTTTCCAGCCTACAAAGCTGACAATTGATACAGCAGATCGTCTTTACTGTATTGCAACAGGTATCAACAAAGGTCTTATTAAGTATGAAGCTGATGGAACATTTGCAGGATTTGTAGGCGCTACAAAAGTTACATACGAATGGACAGATTATATCTGGAAGAGATTCGCTACGCAGGAACAGAGAGCTTTGATGGCTTCCTTCGTTCCTACAGAATATGACAACCTTTACATGGACCATGAAGGATTCATTTACGCATGTACAGGATCTGCTGAGAGAGATGATATTCGTAGCGGTAAAGCCGATGTAATCCGTCGAATCAACTTGATTGGTAACGATATTCTGGTTAGAAACGGTGACTGGAAAATTATCGGTGACTTATACATGGGTAACGGTGGTGGATATGAAGGTGCATCTTATTTTACAGATGTAACTTGTCTGGACAATGACGTTTATATCTGCCTTGATAGAAACCGTGGCCGTTTATTCGGATATGATGATCAGGGTAAAATGGTATTTGCCTTTGGTGGTAACGGTAACATGGATGGTTACTTCAGACGTCCTGCAGCACTGGATCATATGGGATATGATTTGTTAGTTTTGGATAGTTTGGATTGTGCAGTTACATTGTTTACACCAACAGAATTTGGTCAGCTTGTGTATGATGCAGTAGACCAATTTGATGATGGTAAATACGAAGAATCCGGTAAGACCTGGGAAAAGGTTATGGCTCTTGATGGTAACTATGACCTGGCTTACATCGGAATCGGACGATCACTTCTTCGTCAGAAAGAGTATCACGAAGCAATGGAATATTTCGAATTGAAATATGATGCTGAAAACTGGTCAAAAGCATATAAACAGTATAGAAAAGAATGGGTTGAAGAACACATTGTAATCATCATCATTGTTCTTTTAGCTGTAGTGCTTATTCCACTTACAATTGGTAAGATGAAATCACTGAAATATGAAATTGATCACGCTGATATTTTTAACACGTAACTTAATGAATAAAATTCGCAATAAGAAAGCGATTGCGAATCTATAAATTATTCTGATGGAGAAAAGATATGTTTGCTACTTTTACAAATAAAGAATCATTTAACAAATATATAGACTCGTTAAAGTTCGCTTTGTACTGCATATCCCATCCTCTGGATGGTTTCTGGGATCTGACCCATGAGAAGCGTGGTACATATGCGGCAGCTAACACGATTTTAATTCTGACCTTGATTATCAGAATTATGAAGCTGAGATATACCAGTTTCCTGTTTGTACAGGTCTACTGGGAAGATCTTAATATTTTCCTATATCTCGCCAGCATTTTATTCCCGTTGGCACTTTGGGTAGTAGGTAACTGGGCGTTAACCACACTGTTCGACGGAAAAGGCCGTTTGGGGCAGGTATATATGGCAACATGTTATGCCATGGCACCTTATCCACTTGTTGGTTTTCCTCTCATGATTTTCAGTAACTTTGTTACATTAGATGAAGGCGCCTTTTATTCTGTATTGACGGTTCTGTCTTTGATTTATGCAGCAATATTAGTCATTGCAGCAATGGGACAGATTCATGAGTACTCTGCAGGAAAGAACATTTTATTTACAGTTGCAACTTTGTTTGCAATGTTGGTTATGATATTTATCCTGATGATCTTCTT
>JAZUED010000191.1:0-6936 GCA_045640005.1 Candidatus Fimousia sp. | reverse complement strand
CTATCGTTTCTGCCTGCCATGATATGAAGGCAGCAGAGCTTGTACAGGACATTTTCATGAATACTTGTATGCGTGTATACACAAATGTTGACATTCTAGGCGTTGAGCTTTGTGGTGCGATGAAAAATATCATTGCTCTTGCTTCCGGTATTTCTGCTGGTCTTGGGTATGGAGATAATGCGAAAGCTGCCCTTATTACAAGAGGTATGTCTGAAATTACAAGATTAGGACTTAAGATGGGCTGCATGGAACAGACATTTTCCGGACTTGCCGGAATGGGCGACTTGATCGTTACCGCGACAAGTATGCATTCTCGTAACAACAAAGCTGGTTATCTCATTGGTAGCGGACTGACTCCTGAGGAAGCAAAGAAGGAAGTTGGCATGGTTGTCGAAGGAATTAACGCACTTCCAGCGGCTATGCGCCTGATGAGACACTATCATGTTGAGATGCCTCTCACATATGCAATCAATGCAGTGATTAATGAAGGGGCAGATGCGGGTGAAACCGTGCGCAAACTGATGGAACGTGGCAAAAAATCCGAGATGGATAAGTCTGTTTCCACATTAGATTTTGAAAGCTCTCTGTTAAAGAGTAAAAAAGATACAGGAATGAGAAGAGTCATGACTTATGGTGGATTTGACCTTCTTCATTATGGACATATTAATTTACTTCGCCGTGCTAAGGCATTAGGCGATTATCTCATCGTTGGTTTATCTACCGATGAATTTCGTGAAGTGGAAAAAGGAGAACCTTGCTTCTTTGATTACCAGAAGAGAAAAGAACTCTTATTATCCACTCGTTATGTAGACCTTGTTATTCCGGAAGAAAGCTGGTCTCAGAAGATTCCGGATCTGAAGGAATATCATATCGACGTGCTCGTTATGGGTGATCACTGGAGAGGCAAGTTTGATTATTTGAGAAATTATGGAATTGATGTGGTATATCTTCCACGTACACCGGAAATATCTACTTCAATGATCAAGGAAGAGGTTAAGCAGGGGGAAAATGTACCTGACTAGTTTGTTCATCTGAAATGAATTTACAGGAGCAATGCTATGACAAAATTATTGGGAAAATTAAAAGAATTTAAAGAAAAAAAGCGTCCGATGACAAAAAAAGAAAGCCTGATTTTGCTTTTGGCAATCATCTTTGTAGCATTTTTGATTATTTTGCCATCGGTTGTTCGTAAGGACAATCAGCAAAAATATCATGTGTCTTATGCGTACTTTTTAGATAAAGTCGAAGATGGAAAGGTTGTATCTGCGACCATCAGTGATGACCGAGTGACTTTTGAATTGAAAAATGGAGAAACTCGCAATACAGACAATCCGGATTATGATACCTTTAAGCGTGATCTTTTAAAAAGAGGTGTTGTTGTAAAGGATGGAACAAGTATGTCTGGTATGATTGTTTTTGTGTTGGATATGCTGTTTGATCTTATTTTCTTTGCAATTATTGCTTTCCTGATCTATAAATTCTGGCATGTGTTCGGTGGCGGAGACTTTAAAGTAAGTGAGGGAACGGATGTGACCTTCGATGACATTTGCGGTATGGAAGATGTGAAGGAAGAGATGATGAGTGCGGTTGAGATTTTGAAAAATCCTCAGCGTTTTGCTTCCATGGGCATTCGTCCGCTTCGCGGTATTGTGCTTGAAGGACCTCCCGGCAATGGGAAAACATTATTTGCCAAGGCATTAGCGACCGAATGCGATGTGAATTTCATTGCTGCTAAGGGTGCTGATTTTCAGAGTGCGCTTATGAGTATGGGCGCCGCTAAAACAAAGAGTCTATTTAAAAAAGCAGCTAGGAAAAAGCCTTGCATTATTTTCATTGATGAATTTGATAGTATCGGTGAGAGAAGAAATTACGCTGGTACCGGAATTGATAAAGAAAACAATCGCATCATTACGACGATGTTAAATATGATGGATGGATTTGAAGAAGGGGATGGCGTACTCGTTATTGCAGCAACGAATTCCTATCATTCCTTAGATCCTGCACTGATCAGACCTGGTCGTTTTGATTTGAAGTATCACATTGGAAATCCTGATTTCCAGACCATTTTACAGCTCATTGACCTGTATACAATCGGAAAAGGGCTGGCGTCTGATCTAGATAAAGAAGAGCTGGCAAGATCATTTGACGGGCTAAGCTGTGCAGCCATTGAAACGATTATCAATGAAGCGTCTTCCATGGCAATTCATAATGGTGGCAGAGTCATCGGTCCAGTATTGATTGAAGAAGCGAGAAGAAGAACAGGATTATTAAAACCTGATTCTGGAGAATAAGCATGAAAGTAATTTTTCTTGATGTGGATGGGGTTTTAAACTCCATGGCCTATTATCAAAATGTTGAGGATGTCTTTGAGGAGGCAATTGATCCGGATAAGGTGAAAAATCTGGCTCGTATTGTTGCTGAAACGGGAGCAAATATTGTGCTGACTTCGTCCTGGCGTGGTGGCTGGGAGAAAAAGCTTTCCGAATGTGGGGAAGATGGTGCAATTTTGACTCGTGCACTTGCAGCGCAGAATGTAACGATTTTTGATAAAACAGGCGCATCTTCCGTATATCGAAGGGAAGGTCGTTCTCTTGAGGTGCTTGAATGGATGAAAAACTGTCCGAAGCTTTATGGTGAAAAGGTAGAGCAGTTTGTCATCATTGATGATAATGATTTTGGATGGGCAAAGCATCATCTGGATGCATATTGGGTGGAAACCGATTTTCTGGGGCCTGCACTTGATGAAGAGCATACAGATGAAGCGATTGCGATTTTAAATAAACAGAAAATGATTTTTTTAGTGGAACAGGATTATAAAAAATTTTATGATGGAATAATCGCGAAGCTTGGTTTAAAACCTGAATTGATGAATCTAATCAAGAAGGTGAATAAGCTGATTACGTTATTTATGTATCTGGCCTATCCGATTACGGTGGCCTGGATGCTTTATCAGCGTGATCCTCGTGTAATCAAGATTATTCTTGTTCCAGGTGTATTCTTTGTGCTAGTTTCGATGGTTCGAAAGAAGATCAACCGTAAACGACCTTATGAAGCCTGGGATATCGATAATCTGATCAAAAAGGATACCAAGGGTCAGTCCATGCCGAGCAGACATGTATTTTCCTCAACGATCATATCTATGGCATTTTGCTTTTTGTGCTGGCCGATTGGTGTGATTTGCCTGGGATTAAGTGCGATTGAGGCAGTCATCCGTGTGGCAGGCGGAGTGCACTATCCATCTGATGTCGTTGTCGGATATGTAGTCGGCGTGTTGGCGGGATTGTTGATTTTTATACTTTGAGCGAAATTGTTTCGCGCAGATAAATATTAGAATATAAATAACCCTACAGAGGAGAAATATAGAAATAAATAATTATGGATATAGAATTATCAGTTCGTAATTCAATTTCATATGGTTTGGGTGGTTTTGGAAAAAATATCGCCTATGGGATTGTAGCATCTTATACGTTGTATTACTACAATTCGGTTCTTGGAATCAGTGCGTCCTTTGTGGCAATGCTTTTGATGATTGCCCGCGTTTTCGATGCATTTAACGACCCATTGATGGGGGTTGTTGTTGCCAAGACAAGAAGTAAATATGGCAGATATAAGCCTTGGATTTTAACCGGTGCTTTGACAAATGCAATTGTCATGTATGCTATGTTTAGTGTGCCGCATTTTCTGGCTGGAACCGGGTTACGTATGTATGTGACGATTACTTACTTTTTATGTGGAATCACGTATACCCTTTCTGACATTCCATACTGGTCAATCATTCCGGCTATTACGAGACCTGGAGCAGGAAGAGAAAAGCTCACCGTCTTTGCAAGAACATTTTCCGGGATCGGGGCAGCACTTCCAACAATTATTACGATGTCGCTGGTCGCATTTTTAGGCCGTGGTGAAACCAGAGAAGCATACCGTCTTGGATTTTCCAGACTTGTATTAATTATTTCAATCATATATGCAATTACGACAATTATGACATTTTTCGCGTTGCCAAACAATGAACTTTCAACGCCGCAGGATTCCTCGGTAAAAGAACTTCTTGGCGCGTTAATTACGAATGACCAGGCGATGAATCTGGCTGTGATCATCATTTGCTTTAATGCAGCGATTCAGATGACTTTAAATCTTGCTTTGTATATGTTTCAGTATGATATTGGGGATGCAGGTCAGTATTCTCTGTTTATGATGATCAGTGGGGGCATGCAGCTTCTTGCCATGACGACAATCTATCCGATGGCAAGAAAGAAGTTTAGCAATCGCGATATCTTTCTGACGGCTTGTGTCGTGGCGATTTTTGGATATTTAATTGTTGCTGGGATTATATTTATTCACAAGCTGACCATTTGGTCGCTGATCATTCCAGGTATCTGCGTATCTTATGCAAATGGGATCGGATACGTGCAGACAACGATTTTCGTGGCTGGAGCGATTGATTATGGTGAAGCAAAAAGTGGTAAGAGAAACGACAGTATTATCTCTTCCCTTCAGACATTAATGATAAAATTTTCTTCTGCGATGGCAGTATTTGTTGCCGGAACAGGAATTGATTTTGTAGGCCTTCAGGTTCATGCTACGGAGCAGGCTATGATTACGTTAAGACTGCTTCGTGCATTATTTGCTGTGCCACCACTTATTTTTATGATTATCGCACTATTTATGTTTATGCGAAAGAAAACACTGGGAGTTGATGAAATATGAGATTTTTTGGTACCGTACCGTTAACAACAAAAAATTTATATCTTCGAAGATATCATATAAATGATGTTCCTGCGCTTCATAAGATTGGAAGTGATCCGAAGGTGAATCGATATATCACTTTTACCCCATGTAAGACACTACAAGGTACCAAAGATTTCGTGATGATCAATCTGCAGGAGTATCGCAATGACCAGTCCTTTTTTGGCTGGGCCATCACAAAGGATGATAAGCTTGTAGGCTCTATTGGTACTTACAATATGGACAGGGATAACGAAAGCTGCGAGGTTGGTTATAATATCAGCAGCGAACACTGGAATGAAGGCATCGCAACGGAAAGCCTTCAGGCCGTGCTTAAATACCTTTTCGAAACCATCCAGATGCACAAAGTATACGCATCCTTCCATGCAGATAATGTAGCATCAAAGAAAGTGCTCGAAAAATCTGGAATGACTTATGAAGGGAACGCAAGAGAGATGATTAAGGAAGCGGATGGAACGTTTAGTGATTTGGTTTATTATGGGATTACGGCTGGGGAGTATTTTGGTAGTTAGCCTGTTTGTCTCCGTGTCCTTTTTCTAATGTATTCCAAGAAGTTAAGTGCTACGACAAAGGGCAGTAGTTTATTGCATATAATGGATGTCTTTTTTATCACTGCACATCTGCAAAAATAAGTCGTGTAGTGCGTACATAGTCTATGTTCGCATTACACGGCTTATTTTTTTGCTGTTCATTGAAAAAAAGACATCCTGCGAAACAGACGGAAGAAATTTGGTCAGTTTATTATGTAGTCGTGCTATGTAGTTATAATATGAAATAATTATGGAATCCCTCTTTTGAGACTTTCATTTTAATATGAGGTATTGTGATGCTCATATGTTCCTCATTCGGTTGAAATATTTCTAAAAGAGTATATACTTTCTGTTCTTGTTCCTCTTTCACGCTATTTAATCTGTAAAAGAGTATAGAAAACTTACAAATTCTCGTGATCAACTTGCTTTTTGATTCATTTTCGCTGAAGTGATCATTGATTTCAGGCGAAAAGATACCTCATTTAGCAAGTCGATTTGTCGAAAGAGGTACTCAGTCAAAGAAGTACTACTCATCTAGCCGTGGAAGTACAAAAAAGAGGTATACGCACCCCAAATATATACTCATTTCAATTATTACAAGGTTATAAGAGCGCCTGATCAGATGCTGACCAGTTCGCCCATACCTCATTTCAAATATTACAAGATTATAAGAGCAACAATTATAAGAGCAACAAGAATATCCAAAAGATAAAACCCGACAAAAAAGAGCCCATGGCAAAACCACAGGCTCCGTCTAAATTTTTTTATTCTCTTCCATCCCAGCAATATGTACATAATTTATCTGGGTCGATTTCAACAGATGCTAACATGTCGTCTAATCGATGATAGCGTAAGGATGTGAATCCCATCTGTTCACAGATTTTATCAACCATCTGCTGGTATTCTTTTGTATCTGGATCACAGTATGGTGTAAGGTCGATGTCGGTCTGACCCTGGTTTAATTCACAGATAACTCTTCTTGCAATTAAATCCATATCGGATTTGGAACGAGAGAAGTTTAAGTATTTACAACCAAACATGATTGGTGGGCATGCTGGTCGTACGTGAACTTCGCTCGCACCATTTGCAAATAAGTATTCTGTTGTTTCACGAAGCTGTGTTCCACGAACGATGGAGTCGTCGATGATAACCATGCTCTTATCCTTGATTAAGTCTTCAACAGGAAGAATCTTCATCTTGGCAATCATATCACGCTTATTCTGTGTTGTAGGCATGAAAGAACGTGGCCAGGTTGGTGTATACTTGATAAATGGTCTCTGGAAAGGAATCTCAGATTTCATAGAGTAACCAACTGCGTGAGCAGTACCAGAGTCAGGTACACCGGCAACTAAATCAGCCTTAACATCATCACGTTTTGCAAGGTATTTACCACAGTTATAACGCATACGTTCTACAGAAATGCCTTCGTAAGAAGCAGAAGGGTAACCGTAGTAAATCCATAAGAATGTACAGATTTTCATCTTAGAACCAGGATTAACGAGTGTTTTTGGTCCGTCTTCTGTGAAGATGACAACTTCGCCAGGTCCAAGTTCACGGAAGTTTTTGTATCCAAGATTTAAGTATGAATAGTTTTCAAATGCGAAGCACCAGGATCCGTCCTTGTGACCAACAGCAACTGGAGTACGTCCCATCTTATCAC
>JAZUED010000190.1:0-1713 GCA_045640005.1 Candidatus Fimousia sp. | reverse complement strand
CCGGTTGCCATTATGGTTGGAAATGGACGCGGCGCCAAAAGTGGTGTATTATTTAAAACAGCAGTATCCCTTGAGGAAACCGGCAAAGTGGACGTGGTTGCGCTTGATAAAACCGGAACGATCACAAAGGGCGAACCTCATGTGACCGATATCCATGTGGCAAATGCTACCGACATGGATTTACTCTTAGAAACTGCGATTGCACTTGAACAAAAGAGTGAGCATCCGCTTGCAAAAGCCATCACAAAGTATGGAATGGAGCAAGGCATTCAGGTCGACGCGGCAGCAGATTTTGAAGCCTTACCAGGAAATGGCCTGACAGGAAAAGTAGGCGGCGACGAAGCATTTGCCGGAAATGCAAGATTCATGAAGAGAAAGCTTGCTCTGCCGGAAGAAATGATCAAAGCAGGCGAAACATTTGCCGAAGAAGGAAAGACACCGCTCTATTTTGCAAGAAATGGACAGTTATTAGGAATTATCGCCGTGGCTGATGTCATCAAGGAAGACTCTCCAGAGGCAGTTAGACAGCTTAAGAACATGGGAATCCGCGTAGTCATGTTAACCGGAGACCATGAAAAAACAGCCAACGCAATCGGTGATCAGGTAGGCGTTGACGAGGTCATCGCAGGAGTATTACCGGATGGCAAGGAGGCAGTCATCCGAAAACTGACCGAAAAATATGGAAAAACAGCCATGGTTGGGGATGGAATTAACGATGCACCAGCCCTTACAAGAGCCGACATCGGAATCGCCATTGGGGCAGGAACCGATGTTGCCATTGATGCAGCCGATGTGGTACTGATGAAGAGCAATTTACTCGACGTACCGGCAGCGATTCGAATGAGCAGACAGGTATTAAAAAATATCAAAGAAAACCTGTTCTGGGCATTTTTCTACAACGTAATCGGAATTCCGCTTGCAGCAGGGCTTTACTACCCACTCTTTGGCTGGAAATTAAATCCGATGTTTGGTGCGGCAGCGATGAGCTTATCAAGCTTCTGTGTCGTATCCAATGCTTTAAGACTTAATTTCGTGGATATGTACAGCACGAAAAAAGATAAAAAAAGAAACAATATCAATCTCTCTGACATCGATAAAACTGTGGCAGAGGAAATCAAGGAGGAAATGAAAATGGAAAAGACAGTAAATATTAATGGTATGATGTGCCCACATTGTGAAGCAACAGTGAAAAAAGCGTTAGAAGCAATCGATGGTATCGAAACAGCAGTAGTTAGCCACGAAGCAAATAATGCGATCATCACATGCAGCAAAGAAGTTGACGAAGCAGTGATCAAGGCAGCGATCTTAGACAAAGATTTCGAATACGTATCTATTCAGTAAAATAATATGAGGCATAATATGGATAAAAAAAGAATGATCTACAGTCTGTCGGATTTGATCGATGAAGTGGATAAACTAGATCATAGCCGGGTGCTTTGGTATCGTGGGCATAGTGACATCAACTGGGAACTCATTCCTTCTGTACAGCGCGCACCCTATAAAGACCGTGAACAGTTTCTGGCCAATGATTTTTATATGAAAGCATCGGTTACCCTTCATGAGAAACCAGATTATCGCAATTATTCTGCCTGGCTTTCGATCATGAGACATTACGGCCTGCCAACCAGACTTCTTGACTGGTCCGCATCGCCGCTTGTTGCAGCATATTTTGCGGTTGAAAGCTGGAAAGAAGAGCCAGTCGTGGATGGATGC
>JAZUED010000189.1:0-9999 GCA_045640005.1 Candidatus Fimousia sp. | reverse complement strand
TTCAACTCGCATCTGTACACGTAATTTAGCATCTAAGTTGGAAAGAGGTTCGTCCATTAAGAATACTTTAGGGCTACGAACGATTGCACGACCCATAGCAACTCGCTGTCTCTGACCACCGGATAAAGCGTTTGGTTTACGATCTAATAAAGCGTCAAGACCAAGGATACGAGCAGCTTCACGTACTTTAACGTCGATTTCGTCTTTAGGTACTTTACGTAATTTTAAAGAGAATGCCATGTTATCATATACTGTCATATGTGGATATAAAGCATAGTTCTGGAATACCATAGCGATATCTCTGTCTTTTGGTTCGATATTGTTCATAAGAACGCCGTCAATTTTGAATTCACCGTCTGTGATAGATTCAAGACCAGCGATCATACGAAGTGTTGTAGATTTTGCACATCCAGATGGACCTACGAAGATGATAAATTCTTTATCTTCGATTTCAAGGTTGAAGTCATGTACTGCATGGTATCCGTTAGGATAGATTTTCTGGATGTTTTTTAAAGATAAGTTTGCCATTTGATTGCCTCCTAATACAATTCCTATTACTGTTTCATTCTATAACTTATTTTATTCAAAAGTGCCTTTGTACACAATGTTGCAATTATATAAAAAAGGTAAAGAATATATGGTCAATTCGTATATTCGTAATATTAATATATAATGATAAAATTACAATGTGAAATTTCGTAGGAATGAAATAAGTATTACTCAATTGGAGGTAGATTGAAATGGGTACATATGATGTAACAGCTTTAGGCGAATTATTAATTGACTTCACAGAAAATGGTATCAGTTCTCAGGGGAATCCAATCATGGAAGCAAACCCAGGTGGAGCTCCATGTAACGTGTTATCTATGTTAAATAGATTAGGAAAGAAAACAGCATTTATCGGTAAAATCGGTAGAGATATGTTTGGCGATCAGTTAAGAGCAGCTTGTGAAGAAGTAGGAATCGACACAAAGGGCTTAATGACAGATGAAGAAGTACATACAACACTTGCATTTGTACATACTTTAGAAGGCGGCGACAGAGAATTCTCCTTCTATCGTAATCCAGGTGCAGATATGATGTTAAAAGAAGAAGAAATCGACTATGATTTAATCAACAACAGCAAGATTTTCCACTTTGGTTCTTTATCTATGACAGATGAACCTTGCTTATCTGCACAGAAAGCAGCTATGGCAGCAGCAGAAAAAGCTGGTTGTATCATGTCCTTCGATCCAAACCTTCGTCCTCCATTATGGAAAGACTTAGCAGATGCTAAAGTAGCAATCGAATATGGTTTAGAACATTGCCAGATTCTTAAGATTTCCGATAATGAAATCCAGTGGTTAACAGGCAAAGAAGATTACGATGAAGGTATCGCAATTGTTCGTGAAAAATATAATATTCCATTAATCGTTTTATCCATG
Organism: Candidatus Fimousia sp.; assembly: GCA_045640005.1. GTDB lineage: Bacteria > Bacillota > Clostridia > Lachnospirales > Lachnospiraceae > Fimousia. The sequence goes on along the minus strand of JAZUED010000189.1, from coordinate 8,575 downwards.
GGTCCAGATGGAAGCCGTGCTTACCATAACGATTTAAGAATCGAAGTTCCAGCATTCAAAAACCCAGCAACAATCGAAACAACAGGCGCTGGTGATACATTTGGAGCATGCGTACTTAATTACGTATTAGAACATGGTTTCAGAGATTACACAGAAGAAGAATTAGTTGAGATGATCACATTCGCTAATGCAGCTGCTTCTCTTGTAACAACAAAGAAAGGTGCTTTAAGAGTAATGCCTACAAAAGCAGAAGTAGACGAATACTTAGCAAGCATGCAGTAACAGGCCACCTCTATTTAGTATTAAATAGTTGTAATAAAAAACGCCATCACATTTTGTGGTGGCGTTTTTGCCTTTTGTGAGGCTTTCATGTATAATTAAGGATAAGAAAACTCACGAAACGGAGAAAACGGATGATTATCAAGAAAAACATTTTATTCGATCCGGCGAATGAAGAACGTACTCTTCACATTTACCTTCCGGATGGATATGAAGACAGTGACAAGCGCTATCCGGTTATGTACTGCTTTGATGGACATAACTTGTATTTAGACGAGGATGCAACCTACGGAAAGAGCTGGGGATTTAAACAGTTTTTAGATTCCTGGGAAAAAGAGCTCATTATGGTAGGCGTTGAGTGCAGCCATACCGATCGTCTGAATGAATACAGCCCATATGACAATAAGGGCGGATTTTTAGGGGAGCTAACCGGAAAAGGACACGAAACATTAGACTGGATGGCCAATACCTTAAAGCCAATGATCGACAAAGAATACAGAACTTATTCCTTTAGAGAAGCAACAGCAATCTGTGGATCTTCTATGGGAGGAATCATGGCAATTTATGCCGGAGTAGCATTTAGCGAAACCTTTAGCAAATGCGCCTGCATCTCCAGTGCAATTTCCTATTGCATGAAGCCACTACTTGCAGATATTGAAGCTTATGATATTGCGGAAGATACAAAATTTTATTTATCCTGGGGCGAACATGAAGGTGGGCCATGGAAAGTGGCACCAGATGTAGACTCAAAGGCTGCAATTAATAATAATAAAGTAGCGAAACACCTACAGGAGAAGGGGGCTCTTACACGCGTGGTTTATCAGCCGGATGGAAATCATTGCGAAGCCTCCTGGGAATTACTCGTTCCTGAATTTATGAATTATCTCTGGTTTAACAGATAAAGATCAGAAAAATAATAAACGAAAAAATGCGTACTGAAAAGTTCATTCAGTACGCATTTTTTATAGGTAATATTATTATGAAAAGCTTATTTATGGTCTTTTGGAAGGGTAAATCCATATCCTTTTACTTCGTTTACACGGGTTACTACCATGAAGCACTCAGGATCAATGGTGTGGATGAGACGTTCAATTTTTGGGAGTTCACGATTAGAGATAACGCTGTATACAAGCTGGGTCTGTTCGTGAAGATATCCGCCCTCACAGTCCATTAAGGTAACACCGCGGTCGCCGTGCTTTAAAATTGCTTCTGTAACTTCTTTATGTTTTTTGCTGACAATCTTAAGTTCTGTTCTTGTAGAACCAAGAATCATTACTTTATCAAGAATGATTGTATAAACAATAATCAGAATAATACCGTATAAAATTTTGTTTACTGGATGAAGGGTAACCTGTCCGAGTAAGATGGCAAAGTCAACGATATACATTGCTGCAGAAACAGGAATGTGAATATATTTGTTCATGGCAAGCGGGATGATGTCCACACCACCAGTAGAAGAACCAGCTCTTAAAACCATTCCAAGGGAAACTCCTATGCCGATTCCTGCAAAAATAGTATTTAATAAAATATCATTGGTTAATACATAAGTATCTCCAAGTATGTGATCTAAGAATTCTAATGCAAGCGGATAAACAAAAGAACTAAGCATGGTTGTTGCAACAAAGGATTTACCCATGATAAAAAATCCGGCGATCAAGGCAACCGTGTTAAATATGAGAATATATCGGGCAATGGATCCACCGACGATATGGTGAAGTGCCATGGCGATACCAGTTGCACCTGCAGTGACTAAATCGGAAGGAATTAAAAAGAGTTTTACCGTAAGCGCAAATAATACACTCCCGATAATTACTTCTAATAAAGATAATACTTGATGTTCGAAACGATAGTTTGTTGTTTTTTTCATTTTCATAAACCTCCTGATAAATAATTGTATTGATGATTGATTTAAAAGTTTTCGAAAAAAAGAAAACCACGCCCGTTTAGTTTTCCCTAAACGAGCGTGGATCAAGGTGCATCACCTAATACAAAAATTATTATATATATTGCTGTGATGAATGTCAACAATATAATATTAAACTAATATGTGACAAAAGGAAAACGGAATATGATATAATATGATGGGCAAATAATTAGATATAAAAAGCAATGAATATAAAAGGATTTAGAAAAATATGAAGATATTATTGTGTGCAGTTAATGCCAAGTATATCCATACCAATCTTGCAGTATATAACTTAGAGGCAAGTGGGAGAGGTCAGGGCGTGGATATTGAACTGGCAGAATATACAATTAACAATCGAATAGAAGAAATGCTAAAGGAAATCTATCGAAAGAAAGCAGATATAATCGCATTTTCCTGCTATATCTGGAACGTCGAGATGATTTATGAGCTGGCAAAGGAACTAAAAAAAGTTTTGCCAGAAACCAAAATCTGGCTGGGTGGTCCAGAAGTATCTTATGATGCAGCTCAGGTGTTAGAAAAACATCCGGAAATTGATCTTGTCGTTCGAGGCGAAGGAGAACTTACCTTTAAAGAGTTGTGCCAGTACTATGGTGGTGGAAATATCAAAGATCTTGCTGATATTCCGGGGATATCTTATAGAAAAGAAGATATGATTGTGGATAACATCTCAAGAATGCCAATGAACATGGATGACATTCCATTTGTTTACTATGATATCGAGCGATTTAAGAATAAGATTTTATATTATGAAACAACAAGAGGATGTCCATTTGCCTGCAGCTATTGTCTTTCTTCTATAGGAGAGAAGGTTCGTTTTCGAAGCCTTGATCTTGTAAAAAAAGAATTACAGTTTTTCTTAGACCAGCGCGTGCCACAGGTAAAATTCGTGGACAGAACATTTAACTGCCGAAGAAGCCACTCTACAGAGATTTGGAATTATCTGATCAAACATGATAATGGCAAAACGAATTTCCATTTTGAAATTGCAGCGGATCTTCTTACCGATGCAGATATTGAGATTTTTAAGAAGATGCGTCCGGGACTGATTCAGCTTGAAATTGGAGTCCAGTCTACTCATAATGAAACAATTCATGAAATCAGACGAGTGATGGATCTTAAAAAGCTGGCAGATGTTGTGGCAAAAGTAAAGGCTCTTGGAAATATTCATCAGCACTTAGACCTTATTGCAGGCCTGCCTTATGAGGATTATGAAACATTCAAAAAGTCTTTTAACGATGTATTCCTGATGAATCCGGATCAGCTTCAATTAGGATTTTTGAAGGTGCTAAAGGGTTCCTATATGCATGAAAAGCGTAATGATTATGAGATTCACTATACAGACAAAGCACCGTATGAAGTGTTGTTTACAAAATGGATTTCCTATGACGAGATATTAAAGCTCAAAGAGTTAGAAGAGATGGTGGAGCTTTATTATAACTCTGATCAGTTCACGAAAACGCTTCCATATGTTATGGGATTTTCCAAAGATGCATTTACCTTCTTTAGAGATCTTGCAATTTACTATTTTGCAAGAACCGGAATTGGTGTAAAGAGAACGAGATTGTTCTATTATGAGTTATTGCGTGATTTTGTTCTGGAACACTATCCAGCGGCAAATGCTTCTATATTAGAGCAGCTTCTCATGTATGATCTCTACCTACGTGAAAATATTAAAAAGCGTCCTGTTTGGACAAATACTATTGCATTAGAAAAGAAAGCAGCGACAGCCTTCTTTAAGGCAGAAACAACAGCGAAATATTTCCCTGAAATGGAGGTATATAATTCGAAGATTTCTGCGGGAAGCGCTCATGTGGAACGATTTGAAATTGATGTCGATAGCTATGAAAGCAAAACCTGGTGGGCAGTATTTAATTATCACAATCGAAATCCACTGACCGGAGATGCCAGAGTATATGAAGTGGAGGAAGCTTTGGGATGAATGAATATGTAGCATTTGATCTTGAGACCACTGGTCTTTCTCCAGCAAATGATGAAATCATAGAAGTAGGTGCTGTCAAAATACGTAATCAGAAAATTGTGGGAAAGTACAATCAGATTATCAATCCACACCGACAGTTATCTGACATAATTATTAATCTGACGGGCATTGATCAGGATTTGGTAAATCGTGGACGAGAAAAGGAAGAGGTTCTTCGCGAGTTTTACAGCTTTTGTGATGGGTATCCACTGCTTGGTCATAATATCATGTTTGATTATCGATTTATGAAGACTGGGATGAAACAGTTTGGAATTTCTTTTGAGAAAGATGGAGCGGATACCTTTCAGCTTGCAAAGGTATTATTAAAAAAAGAACTGGAAAAAAAGAGCTTAGAGGCTCTTTGTAATTACTATCATTATACGAATCAGGCAGCGCATCGTGCGTATCATGATGCACTTGCAACCGCAGTGGTTTTCGAACAAATGAAGAAACAATTTGGTCCCGAAGACAAAGCATTTGCACCTAAAAAACTAATGTTTAAGCCAAAGAAAACTTCATTAGCTTCAGAAAAACAAAAGCGGTACTTGAATGATTTGTTAAAATATCATAAAATAAAGAGTACTTTGGATTATTCTACCATGACAATGAGTGAGGCGTCCAAAGAGATTGATAAGATCATTTTAAAATATGGAAGGATGAGTAAAAGATGAGTCCGAAAAAGAAACAGAAAATTACAGCAGTAGTAGCTCTTCTTCTTGTAGCAGCAATGATTTTGACATCTTTGTCATCAGCATTTTTAGCTATATTCTAATGAACTTTATATGTTTTATTAATAAGAAGAGATTGGGAAATTGTGAGGAGTATTAGGTATGAATTTATTAAAGAACGAAAAGGCCAGAGCAGTGGTAATTTCGTCCATTGTAGTGCTCGTATTCGTATTTGGAGCATTGATGGCGACGATTCATTCTGCAGTTTCTGATGACCGCATTCTTCAGAATGTGTTTATTAATGGCGTGGATGTCAGTGGGCTAAACAGATCAGAAGCGAATCAGCTGTTAGATCAGTACACAGCAGCGAAAGAATTAAACAATGTGAAGATTGTTTCCGGGAAAAAGCATATCGAGATGGAAGTTGGCGATATGAACTTAGTCATCAAATCAGAGAAGGCAGTTCAGGAAGCTTATGAAATCGGAAGAAGCAAAAACCCATTTAAGAATCTCTCTGCAATTATGCGTTCTAAAAACAAAAAGAAAAAGACAGATATTGTAATCGAAACAAGCATTAGTGCAGAAGATGCACAGAAACTGATTGACGATAATGAAAAAGATTTAATCGCAAAGACAAAGAATGCTTCTTTAAAAAGAAAGAAGGGTGAATTTGTAATTATCGATGAAGTTTATGGTGTAGCAATCAAAAAAGAAGAATCTGTAGCTGAAATTCAGAAGAAAGTAGTAACAGATTGGGATAAGGATAAATTCACCATCAAACTTAAGGTTGAAAAGGATAAACCGGATTATCTTGCAAAAGATATGGAAGAAGTAAAAGACGTAATTGGTTCTTATTCTACTCAATATGGAACTTCTGCACCGGGAAGAAAGAAGAACGTAGCCAGAGGCGCTTCTTTGATCAATGGAAAAGTGCTCTATCCAGGACAGACATTATCTGTTTATAAGATGATCTCTCCAATGAATGCAGAGAATGGATATGCACTTGCACCATCTTATGCAAGTGGTCAGGTAGTACAGACCTATGGTGGAGGTATTTGCCAGGTGTCTACTACTTTATACAATGCAGTTCTTCGTGCAGAATTAAAAGTAAAAGAAAGATCGAATCATTCTATGACAGTTCATTATGTTCCTCTTGCAGCAGATGCAGCTATTTCAGGAACAAGCAAGGACTTCAAATTCGTGAATGATACAAAAACACCAATCTATATTGAAGCAAATGCAGATGGAAGTACCCTTTCCTTTAAAATTTATGGTAAAGAAACAAGAGATGAAAACAGAAGACTTGAATTTGTATCTAAAACAACTTCTGTAAAACCACCAAAAACAAAGAAAATTAAAGATAAGACTCTGTTAGAAGGTAAGACTGTAGTGGATTCTAATGGTACAACCGGATATACAGCTGAATTATACAAAATTGTTTATGTGGATGACAAAGAAACAGAACGAATTTTAATTAATAAGAGTTCTTATAATTCCACTCCAAAGATTGTACGTGTTGGCACAATGAAGAAACCTAAGAAAGATAAAACAACAGCCGTAACAGCAACAGATGCAAATGGTAATGTAGTTACGACTGCGAAACCGGCTGCTGGAAATAACGCAACTACAGCAAAGAAACCTGCTAGTAAGCCAACAACAGCCAAAAAACCAGCGGCAAAAACAACAGCAAAGAAAAAGAGATAATTTATGAAACCAGGTAAAATTACAGAACCTGTATTAGAGCGTTCTGTATTTAAAGTTTTACAATTTCATAATAAAGACATGGTAAAACCATCCTTTGGAACAGATTATGCTTTCTGGCAGGAGAAAGGCAGCAATTATATCTGTTCCATGGACCCTGTCATTGGTGATCTTGATGCCGGAAGACGTGCAGTAATCGTGGCAGCGAATAATATTGCGACTGCCGGTGCCAGTCCAGTTGGAATCATGATCAGTATCCTTATGCCTGAAACCATGAAAGAGAAGGAACTGAAAAAATTGATGAAGTCTATTGATGAAGTTTGCGAGGAAACGAACCTTGTTATTTTAGGTGGACATACAGAAACGAATGCAGCAGTCAGTAAGTTGGTTGTGACTGTAACTGCCATTGGGAAAGTGGATGCAAACAAACGTATTACTTCAAAAGGAGCAGTTCCGGGACAGGATATTGTAATGACAAAGTATGCAGGTATGGAAGGAACGGCATTACTTGCCAAAGATAAAAAGTCAGAACTCCTATCCAGATATAGCAACGATTTTATAGACATGGCAGCTACATTAAGTGATGAGCTGTTAATCATAAATGAGGCAAGAATTGGGGCAGAGCAGAAAGTCAGTGCCATGCATGATCTCCATCAGGGAGGCATCTACGGTGGACTTTGGGAAATTGCTGCCGCCTCAAAGGTGGGACTAAAAGTAATTCTTGAAGATATCCCTATGAAACAGGAAACGGTGGAAATCAGTGAGTTTTATGATCTGAATCCTTATAAGCTGCTCTCTGGAGGAAGCTTACTTATGGTGACAGATCATGGAAGAGAGCTGGTGGAACTGCTTGAGGAGGCAGGAATACCGGCAGCTATCATTGGAAAAACGACAAAAGATGCAGGCTGCATCATTGTTCGTGAAGGGGAAGAAGGATTTTTGGAACCGCCAAAATCGGATGAAATATATAGAATATAACTGTAAAAGGAGAATATAGAATGGGCTTAAAAAAAGATATTTTAAAATTAATGGAAAAAAACAGCCGTATTGATTTTCAGGATATGGCAGATATGTTAGATACAGATTTAGAAACAGTAAAAAAGACAGTCAAAGAGATGGAAAATGACAGAATCATTTGCGGATACGATACTTTAATCAACTGGGATAAGGTTGATGAAGACGAAAGAGTAACTGCTATGATTGAAGTACGTCTTACTCCACAGAGAAGCTTTGGTTTTGATAAGATTGCAGAAAGAATTTACAACTATCCGGAAGTAAAAACTGTTTATCTTATGTCTGGAACATATGACCTTATGGTTATCGTTGAAGGAAAAACGTTACGAGAAATTTCTTATTTCACATCCAATCGTCTCGCGGTCATCGATGATGTAATCGGTACAACTACACACTTTGTATTAAAGACATACAAAGATCATGGTACAGTTATGGCTGAACCAGTAGATAGACGAATGGCGGTGACATTATAATGGGAGATAGCAACAGATTTTTATCCAAACAGGTAGTGGACATTGCGCCATCTGGAATTCGTAAGTTTTTTGATATTGTAAGTGAGATGCCGGAAGCAATCTCTTTAGGGGTTGGAGAACCGGATTTTGATACACCATGGAAGGTTCGTGAAGAAGCAATCTATTCTTTAGAACGCGGAAGAACTTTCTATACTTCTAATGCAGGTCTTAAGGAACTTCGTCAGGCAATCTGCGATTATTCCGAAAGAAAGTATGACCTTCATTATGACGAAAAAGAATGTATTGTTACCATCGGTGGTAGTGAAGCAATTGATATTGCGATGCGTGCTATCTTAAATCCAGGAGACGAAGTAATCGTAGCTGAACCTTGTTATGTATCCTATTATCCTTGTGTTACATTAGCAGGTGGCGTTCCAGTTTCTCTTCCATTAAAAGCGGAGAATGAATTCAAGCTTACTGTTGAGGATTTAGAAAGTGTTGTAACAGACAAAACAAAAGCTGTTATTATGTGCTTCCCGAATAATCCAACTGGAGC
>JAZUED010000188.1:0-1864 GCA_045640005.1 Candidatus Fimousia sp. | reverse complement strand
ATTCTTCGTACAGAAACAGCGGGAATGGCAGTGCTTTCCATTCTTATGTTTGAAATGGAAGAAGATTAATATAGATTAAATGAAAATATAATTCGTTGTAGTTTTAATTAGAAAGAAGGAACATAACTTGGAATGTTATTTTGATAATGGAGCGACCACAAAGGTATTTCCGGAAGTAAAGGATATTATGGTGGAAGTGATGGAAGTGGAATATGGGAATCCATCTTCTATGCACATGAAGGGCTTTTATGCTGAAAAGTATGTAAAGGATGCCACAAATATCATTGCAAAATCCTTAAAAGCAAATCCAAAGGAAATCGTATTTACCTCTGGTGGTACAGAATCCAATAACATGGCATTAATTGGAAGTGCCATGGCAAATAAAAGAAGAGGCAAGCATATCATTTCCTCAAGAATTGAACATGCTTCTGTATACAATCCTCTCTTCTATTTAGAAGATCAGGGCTTTGAAGTGACTTATTTACCAGTGGATGAACATGGTGTTGTGTCCATCGACGCATTAAAAGAAGCACTTCGCGACGATACGATTTTAGTATCTATTATGTATGTGAATAATGAAATTGGTGCCTTACAGCCAATTGAAGAAATCGGAAAAATCGTAAAAGCGAAAAATCCTCAGATCGTCTTCCATGTGGATGCGATTCAGGGGTATGGAAAATACCAGATCAATCCGAAAAAAGCAGGCATCGACCTGTTATCCGTCAGCGGTCATAAGATTCATGGACCAAAAGGCATCGGATTTTTATATATCAAAGACAAAACAAAGATCAATCCACTGATTTTAGGTGGCGGTCAGCAGAAAAATATGCGTTCCGGCACGGAAAATGTTCCCGGTATCGCAGGGCTTGGAAAAGCAGCTGAGCTGATTTATAAAAATCATGGAGAGAAGATGGAATACATCAAATCACTGAAAGATTCATTTATCGAACAGGTGCTTACCATTGAAGATGTAAGAAATAATTCCGGTGTTGCACCACACATCGCAAGCATCAGCTTTAAAGGTGTGCGAAGCGAGGTTCTTCTTCATGCATTAGAAGAACGTGGCATCTATGTATCAAGTGGTTCTGCATGTTCTTCAAATCATCCGGCTATCAGTGGAACTTTAAAGGCAATTGGCCTTGGAAAAGAATATTTAGACTCCACCCTTCGTTTTTCCTTCAGTATTTATAATACGAAAGAACAGGTGGATTACACAGTGGAAGTATTAAAGGAATTACTCCCTATGCTTCGCAGATTTACAAGAAGATAAGAAAGTGAGAATAATATGGAATACAAAGCATTTTTGATTAAATATGCCGAAATCGGTATCAAAGGCAATAACCGTTATATGTTTGAGAATGCCTTAGTAAAACAGATGAAATTCGCATTTAAGGGCGTTGGCAAGTTCACAGTAAGAAAGCAGTCTGGTCGTGTATTTGCAGAAGCTCAGGGTGAATTTGATTTTGATGAAGCAGTAGCAGCATTAAAAACTGTTTTTGGTATTACAGGAATTTGTCCTGTTTTAATTGATGAAAACAAAGACATTGAACATTTAGGAAAAATCTGTGGCGATTACATGAAAGAAGAACACCCAGATGCAAAAACATTTAAAGTATTTGCAAAACGTGCAGATAAGAGAATCCCTCTTAATTCCATGGAGCTTGCAGCAGAGATGGGTGGCTATGTATTAGATGCTGTTCCTGGAATCAAAGTAGATGTTCATAATCCAGAAGTAAAATTAACTGTAGAAGTACGTGATAAAGTATATATCTACTCCAAAGTAATCCCAGGTCCTGGCGGTATGCCAATCGGAACAAATGGCAAAGCGATGCTTTGCTTATCCGGCGGTATCGACAGTCCGGTT
>JAZUED010000187.1:0-14940 GCA_045640005.1 Candidatus Fimousia sp. | reverse complement strand
ATGGCTACGATCCGACTTGATTCCAACGAATGGCATAAAGATACGGTATGCACAGATAATCTGGCATAATTCCTTTTCGTGAACGTCTAACGGATTAATCTTATCATTGTTGATAATCGGACGAAGACGTGGACAGGAAAGAGAAAATTCTGCATGTGGGTATTTTCTCTGAAGGAAGAATACGTGAAGAGCACTTGCAAGCGCATCTTTTCTGAAGTTGGAAAGTCCGAGTAATGCGGAAAAACCAACACCACGCATGCCACCCATTAAAGCACGTTCCTGTGCTTCAAAACGATATGGCCATACACGTTTGTGTCCCATCAGATGTAAAGTTTCATATTTATCGGAATCGTAAGTTTCCTGGAAGACTGTAATGTAGTCAGCACCACATTCATGGAGATAGCGATATTCATCAGAGTTTACAGGATAGATTTCCAGTCCGACATTTCTAAAATATTTTGTTGCTAATTTACATGCTTCTCCAATATATTCTACCGGACTTGCGCCACGGCTTTCTCCAGTTAACATGAGGATTTCTTCGATTCCGGAATCGGAGATGATCTTCATCTCTCTTTCGATTTCTTCATAATTTAATTTTTTTCGATTGATGTCGTTGTAGCAGTTAAAACCACAGTAAATACAGTAGTTTTCACAATAGTTTGCGATGTAGAGCGGTGTGAAGATATATACTGTGTTTCCAAAATGTCTGCTTGTTGCCATTTTTGCCTTCTGGGCCATTTCTTCTAAGAATGGTGCGGCAGCAGGAGATAACAGTGCTTTAAAGTCATCGATAGAACAACGGTTTGAGGATAATGCACGACGTACATCTACAGCAGTATAGCTGTCAGGATCGTAATCGTTCATGTGGGACATAACTTTGTCCATGATGTCGGATTCAATTCGTTCCATCCCTTCCATATATTCCATGTGGTTAGTTCGATAAGATGGATCCTGCTCTAAACGATGTTTATTTGCAAGAGCCTTTTCATTTAATTTCTTTGAATCAATAAAAAACTGATTTTCTGCCATGACGCCACCCCTAGTCTCTTAAGAATCCTGTTAATGGGTCAGATGCAGATGCGCCACGTTCAAGTACTCGGCCAAGTCCTGCAAGGTAAGCAGCACGTCCAGCTTCGATTGCGGATTTAAATGCTCCTGCCATGGCTGGGATGTCTCTTGCGGTGGCAATGGCTGTGTTGGACATAATTGCGGCTGCACCCATTTCCATGGCTGCACATGCTTCAGAAGGTTTACCAATACCTGCATCTACAATGATTGGTACATCGATTTCGTCAATTAAGATCTGGATGAATTCTTTTGTTGCAAGACCTTTGTTGGATCCAATTGGAGATGCAAGAGGCATAACAGCAGCAGCACCAGCTTTTACAAGCTCACGTGCAACATTTAAATCTGGGTACATGTAAGGGAGTACGACAAATCCTTCGTCCGCTAAGATTTTAGTTGCCTTGATGGTTTCGTAGTTGTCTGGAAGTAAATATTTGCTGTCCTTCATGATTTCGATTTTTACGAAATCTCCACAACCTAATTCTCTGGCCATTCTTGCAATACGAACGGCTTCTTTTGCGTCACGTGCTCCGGAAGTATTTGGCAGTAAAGTTACGTTGTCTGGAATATAATCTAAAATATTTTCTGTGTCTTTGGTATTGGTTCTACGAACGGCAAGAGTGATGATTTCTGCACCAGCATTTTCTACTGCAGCCTTAATAAGTTCTAAGGAATATTTGCCGGAACCTAAGATAAAACGGGAGTGGAATTCCTTCCCTCCGAGCATAAATGTATCGTTATTCATAATAAAATGCACCTTTCTAAAATACTTTTTTGTTTGTGTGTCTTTTTTGATGATTTGCGCTTTGATCAGCCGCCTCCGACAAAGCTCACAATTTCAACTACATCACCGGAATGTAAGATGCAGTTTGCGTACTGAGACTTTGGCACGATCATCTCGTTGCATTCCACAGCAATGCGTTTTGGGTTGTAGCCATTTGCTTCTAAATAAGCAAGAAGTGGAAGCTCAGTCGCATCAATCTGTGTACCGTTGATTTTGATCATGTTCATGGATCCTCCTGTTATGAATTTTTAAGCGCCTTCATCTGTATTTTAGGATGATATTTGACGGTGTTTTGTCAAATTTTATTGAGCGATAAAAGGTGGTGCCCCCAATCTACCGCTTCGATTTCTTAACGCCATGGACGATTTTTGCCTTGGATGTTTCAAGGTCACAATGCATGTGGTGAAACAAAAAAATAAGCCATGCATTCACAAATCAACGTAAAGCATAGCTGCAAATTCTAAGTATTCCCTACGTTGGCATTATCCAAATCAGGTTATGGGTCAAGACGAATGTCTACTCTCAGCCTGCTTATACAAGCTCCCCGTTTACAACATCTATTATACCCTCTGCAAAAAATATTTCAATATGTTATAATTCAAGTATTGAAAAATATGTCAAAAAAGAGGGGGAATTTGCCGATGAGTTATATTACGACTTATAGAGGGATTCATTTTGAACCCATTTGTCCAGAAGAAAATCAACTTAAAATCGAGGATATCGCACATTCCTTATCTTTAATCTGCCGTGCAAATGGTCACTTTACGCATTTTTACAGTGTGGCTTCGCATTGTATTGCCTGTGCGCGTGAGGCTGCTTTTCGTAATCTTTCTGCAAGGATACAAATGGCTTGCCTTCTTCATGATGCGAGTGAAGCGTATCTTTCTGATGTGACCAGACCGATCAAGCATGAGATGAAGAGATATCTAGAAGTTGAGGAAGTACTTCAGGAAATGATTTATGGACATTTTTTAGGGAAAGTACCTACGGATGAAGAACGCGAGTACATTCGTGAAATTGATGATGATATGTTATCGTATGAATTTCATGCACTCATGCCGGAAGATCTTTTAGGGGATCGGTATAAGAAAATTGGATGTGAGATGAATATGGAATTTCGTATGATGGATGAAGTAGAGAAAGAATTTTTAGTATTATTTACTAAGCTGGCTGAGTTAATTTAGGGGGATTTAGATGGCTTTTCGAATTATACATAATGATATTGTAAATATGAATACGGATGCGATTGTGAATACATCAAATCCATTTCCGACATATGCGCCGGGCTCGGATTCAGCTGTTTATAAAGCAGCAGGCGTCAATCTTTTATTAGAAGCGAGACAAGAGATTGGTTACCTAGAACCAGGTCAGGCTGCTATTACACCAGGCTTTCACCTGCCGGCAAAATATATTATCCATACGGTTGGGCCTGCTTACATAGATGGTCTTCATGGGGAACCGGAAGCTCTTGCTTCCTGTTATCGAAACAGTTTAGCAATTGCCAGAAGAAAAAAACTTTCAAGCATTGCATTTCCTTTGATTTCTACCGGTGTTTATGGCTATCCAAAGGTAGAAGCCATGAAAATTGCGATTTCTGAAATCAGTAATTTCCTGATTGAGCATGAGATGGAGGTCTATCTCGTTGTATTTGATCAGGAATCTCGTCGCATCTCGGATAAGCTGTTTGCGGACATTGATTCATACATTGACAGCCATTATGTGAAGAAAAAGTTAGAAGAAGAGTATGGGGCACCGGTTGGTTCTGCGAGTGCAGAGATGGAAGAATCGGTAGTTGATGCAGAGAGCGATGCGATTAGAGAAACTACGATTGATGCAATGCCAGAAAGTTCTCGTCGAGAAGGATTTTTTAATTGGGATATTATAGAAATACCTGAATTTTTACCTGCACGTCCGAAAAAGCGTCCAACTAAGAAATCAGATAGAAAGAAAGATGAAGTTTCATTTGGGACAGATGCCCATAAAAAACAGACTCATTCATCCCTTAGCATTGATGATCTTCTTAGCAGAAAAGAAGAAACCTTCAGTGATATGCTGCTTCGCTTTGCGAGGGAGAAGGATATGAAAAATTCCGATGTTTATAATAGAGCCGGAGTGAACAGAAAACTGTTTTCAAAGATTATTAGCAAGCCTGATTACCACCCGGGCAAGAAAACAGTCTTTGCATTGGCACTTGGTCTTGGATTAAATATCGACCAGACACGAGACTTCCTGCTTCGCGCCGGCTATGCTATCAATCCGAGTGATAAATTTGATCTGGTGCTTCAATATTTCATTGAACGAGAATTTTATGATGTGGTTCAAATCGACATTGCACTTTTTGAACATGGATTACCATTGATACATGAATAATATTTTAAAGTGTCGCCTTCTAGGCGACCTTTTTTTATGCCCACCTTTGTATACTAACCTCAACAGATGAAAAAACACCAAATTGATCAGGAGGTATGTATGATGAAAAAGAATTTAACAGAATTAGTTTTTATTTTAGACAAAAGTGGCAGCATGAGTGGATTAGAAAAAGACACAATTGGAGGTTTCAACTCTTTGATTGAAAAGCAGAAGAAAGAAGCCGGAGAAGTGTTTGTATCCACAGTGCTTTTTGACACACGAAATGAAGTGCTTCACGACCGCGTCCCATTAGAAAGAATTGGTCGTATGACTGAGGCGGAGTATTATGTAGGTGGCTGCACTGCTTTGTTAGACGCGCTTGGCGGTGCGATCCACCATATTGGAAATGTTCACAAATATGCTCGCAAAGAAGATATTCCGGCTAAAACAATGTTTGTGATCATGACCGATGGCTATGAAAATGCAAGCCGCCAGTATACTTATGATAAAGTTAAGCAAATGGTTCGTCGCCAACAGGAAAAATTCGGCTGGGAGTTTCTCTTCTTAGGCGCTAATATGGATGCAATTCATGCAGCAAATAATTTTGGAATCAAAGCAGACCGCGCGGTAACCTATGAATGTGATTCGACGGGAACTGCATTAAATTATGAAGTTTTAAGCGATACCATTTCCCGCGTGCGAAAAAGCCGAGGCGCAAGTGCGAAAGAAGCAATGTGCATGGAAGAAAAGATGAGCGGTAGCTGGAAAGGCCGTATTGAAAATGATTATTCCAGACGTCATCGCTAAAAACGAATTGTAAGGAGGACAATGTTTGAGGTGTGTCAGGAAGGCGATGCTTGACATGTTCTTAACGTATTAAAAACATTATATATCTTTTTCTAGCTTGTTTGGTTGTCCTTACAATTAAGATTACATTTAATAGCAAAACCCCGTCACATCTGGTGCCGGGGTTTTGCTATTACTACGAATAAATGATGACGATTATTGATGCATTTGATAAATCTACATCATAAATTCAATCATTTCTTTTTCTACATCCAAATCCAGTTCGAAACGAACCAGGTCGTTTCGATAATAAGAAATGGTATGTTCTAAGACTGTGTTTTCATAATGATAAGAAGTGGTGCAGCAGCAAAAAACGTAAGAATCTTTCGGAATGCGAAGATAATCGGCAACTGCTTCCGGTGGAAGGACACATTTGAAGGTACGATGGGCTCGGATTGGGAGATATCCACCGTAGGACATGGCTTGGTACAGAGAGTAGTTGGACATGTCGAGGTGGGTGATGGACTGGCAAATGTTTTTGATGAAGCTTTCGGTGTAGGCAATGGGCTCTTCTTCTGCAAAACGAAGGCGAACGAGGTGAATACCTATTGAAGTACCTAGAATATTCGTTATCTCATCTGGAAACAATGCAAATGAATTGTACAAAACTTTGGTGGATGCATGTTTCAGAGTATCTTCGTTAAATGTCGCTGTACAGGAACGGTAGGAAGTGGGCTTTTTGCGGCCGGTGACGACAGTTCCACGACCACGATAACGACGGATTTTTCCCTCCTTATAAAGAATAGCCATTGCGCTGCGAACAGTCGGACGACTGACACCAAGATATTTGGCAATCCATTCTTCGCCGGGGATGTCAGATCCAGCAATTAATTCATCCTTTTCTATCTTTTCATTAAATAAGTTGTATACCTGACGGTACAGTGGTATGGGAGAATCCCGATCAATCATGTTGGGTGTTAAATACATTTGTAACCTCCTTTGTTAGAACAATCATACAAGCTTGAAAATGATATATAATGTTTTTTGTTTGCCTAAATATTAACAAATATCTGGTGCTACTCTGGAATTTTGAAGTTTTTGACAAAGCAAAAGAAATAATAGTAAGATGGAGGCAGAATACTGCGAAGGAGTAACAAGATGGATTCAATATTACAGAATAAGTATGAAAAACTTAAAAATATCATGAGAAACTATAAAACTGTGGCAGTGGCATTTTCCGGGGGTGTGGACTCTACGTTATTATTAAAAGTAGCGGTAGACACATTAGGGCGAGATAATGTCATCGCCATTACTGCTAGTTCTGGATCCTTTCCGCAGCGAGAATTTAATGAAGCAAAGGATTTTTGCCAGGAACTTGGCGTAAAACAGGTGGTTTCCTATACATCCGAGCTTGAAATTCCTGGATTTTTAGACAATCCACCAGATCGATGCTATTTATGCAAAAAAGAAATTTTTACTGGAATCATCAAGCATGCCAGTGAAGAAGATTTTCATATTATATTAGAAGGTTCTAACATGGATGACAACGATGATTATCGTCCGGGTATGCGAGCAATCAAAGAACTGGGTGTCAAAAGTCCTCTTCAGGAGGCAGAATTATTTAAATCAGAGATTCGAGCGTTATCAAAAATCCTTGACCTTCCGACCTGGGAGAAACCGTCCTTTGCCTGCCTCGCAACCAGATTTGTTTATGGTGAGCCAATCACGAGCGAAAAGCTTGCTATGGTCGAAAAAGGAGAAGAATTACTATTTGATCTAGGATTTAAGCAGGTGCGTGTCCGCATTCACGAAAGTCATCATGGAAATATCGCCCGCATCGAAGTATTTCCAGAAGATATCGAGAAGATTGCCGCCGAAAAAACACGTAACATCATTGCAGAAGAATTTAAGAAAATCGGTTTTGCCTACACATCACTGGATTTGACCGGCTACCGAACAGGAAGCATGAACGAAGTATTATGATACCATTTGCTATTTTAAGTGGAACAATTGAATATGTCGATGGCGACAAGTTGGAGATTCGCATTCTTGACCTGGAAAATGATGCATTCACCTTTCGTACGAATCAAAGTGGTGAGTTGAAAAGCATAAATCTACACTTTTGGAATCAGGAGATGGGTGAATATGAGGCGTGTTGTATGAATTCTTTTGGGATTCAACTGGTTGAAGAATCAGAATTCTATCAAGTTTATCGTGTGAAAACCAAAGATGAACAATTTATGCATCAATCAAAACGCTTGCAAAAGCAGTATCTACAGTATATAGACCTAAAATTATCCGGGGATGATGTGGCACTTGCCCATGAACTAACCGGCTATCCAAAAGACTTGGAAGAAGTATTTCCCAAAAGCTTTAAAGAGTGGAGAAAGAAACGGTTAAATATACAACAACCAAATGAGTTATGGAAACAGCAAATGCAGCGAATTAAAGAAATTGGAATTTGTCTGGATCATGAAGAGGCATGGCAAAAATTTATTCGTGAGAGTGCAAAAGTCACTCACGTATATATTGGAAACCAGTTTTGTATGCATTTGTTCCCAAATGAAACCGATCTAGATGCGATTTTGATTCAATGCACAAAACAAGAACTGACACCAGTTTTATGTTTGGCACCAACCGCACAGAGGCATTTGCCAAAGATACAAAAGAGAGTGTGCGATTGTGTGGAAAAGGGAATTCATGAGATTGTAGTCAACGACTGGGGAATGGCTAGATGGATTCGCCGGACGTATGGAGATAGAGTAAAACTTACAATGGGGATTTTGCTTAATAAGATGAGTAAGGATCCGCGTAATAAATATCGAAAAGAAAAGCCTGAAAAGACGGCTTTATCTGCAAAGTTTTATCAGAACTGGCTTTGTTCACAGGGATTTTCACGAGTGAGTTTAGAAGCCTGTGGATATGCCTATGAGCTATCTGATATGGATGTGGATTTCTACCTGCCATTTTATCAAACGAATACATCGGGACATTGTATTATGTATGCTATGTGCAAAAATGGCAGTCGAGGAGCCCAGGAAACAGTGGATGAATGTCCAGGATACTGCAAAGGACAACATTTCCTGTATCCAAAACATTTGAATCTGGTGGGGTGTTATAATTCCTTGTTTGGCTTTGATGAACGAATTTTGTGGGACGGAGAATATTTGAAATGTATGATCAATCAGGGTGTAAAGCGACTGATACTACAAATTTTATAAAGATTACGGCAGGATTAGGCTGCGTTGACGACTATCCCGATTTTGTGCGTGCCGGAGTGGACGAGGTATTTATTGGTTATGTGCCAGAAAGCTGGCATCTGAAATATCCGGTGACGGGCCAGATGAATCGTCGTGAAGTGAAAAATTATAATGTCCAGATTGGATCCTTATCGGAGCTTCGCATTTTAAAAAAGATGATGGATTGCTATAAAGTCCCAGTGACAATCGCACTGAATGCAATTTCTTTCATGTCGGAACAATATGAAGATTTAGTTGACTATGTGAAACTGTGTCTGATGGAAGGCTTTTCTTCTTTTATAGTGGCAGATCCTGCATTATTGGTATATTTGAAAAGCGAGGGGTTTTCTGAAAAGATGAATATCCATATCAGCGGTGAGTTGGGTGAAATCAATGAAGAAGTTATTTGCCTCGTAAAAGAATTAGGCGCTGATCGAATCATTTTCCACAGAAAAGTGGATTTGAAAGGGATGGATATGTGCATAAAAAGCAGTCCAACACTTGAATATGAAGCATTTATGCTCAATGAGATGTGCCATTTTCATGGTGGGTTCTGTAACAGTCTGCACTGTGACGAGATGTGTCATATGTGTCTTGTGCCTTATGAGATGGAAAATGAGGTTTTGTCGAATGTTGAGCCTGAAGACGAATATCCGTTAGATGGACTGGGTGCCACGGGATGTGGTCTTTGTGCCTTATGGGATATGATCCAGATTGGAGTGACTCATGTAAAATTAGTCAGTCGAGGAAACTATGGCGAGGATACAGTCAGAGATATAAAGGCGTTGAAAAAAACAATCGAAATAGCAATGTGTGCATGTGACCGCGAGGACTATGTGCAAACGATGAAATGCGAACTTTTCCCGGAAGGCTGTTCGGGAAATTGTTATTATAGATAACAAAAAAGCTGCTGCGCTTTCCGCGTAGCAGCTTAATTATATTCTAAAAAATATCTTCCATATCAAGTACAAACTGTTTGACAGAAATCTGTTTATTCTCGATCTCCATAATGGCGAAGGTTGGTGGAGCACCGTAACGTGGTCTTCCAACAGAACCTGGATTGAACCAAAGGCGTCCATTTCTCTCTTCATTCTGCCATACATGAGTGTGGCCGTGTACAATGACATCTGCACGAGTGAGCATACTTCCAACATCCCATGCATCATGCACCATTAAAAATCTTAAACCACCAATTTCGAAGAGCTGTCTGTGATTTACGTTAAATGCCCATGAATCATAGTCGCAGTTACCTGGAACAACAATCAGCTGGCGACAAATTCTTCTAAGTTCATCTAAAATCGAGTCGCTGGTTACATCTCCAGCATGAAGAATATAGTCACAGCCCTTTAAGCATTTTAATACCTTATCTGGAAGGATTCCGTGTGTATCAGATAAAACGCCCACGCGAATCTTTTTGTTATCATTTTTCATTCAATTATCCCTCAATTCCTATATCAGTCAATTACATTCTTATTTCATATAGTATAGCATAATAATAAAAAAGTAAAAAGAAAAAACAAATGTTAACTAAAATTAAAATAAGGTTGACAATAATAGCACCTATGATATACTAGTTGACAATTGATATTATGAGTTGACAATTAAAGAGGTATATAAGATGAAAACAGAGAAGAAAAGAGCATTTACAACAAAAGAGATGGTATTAATCGGAATGATGGCAGCAGTTATGGCGGTGATTTCTCAGCTGCAGATTCCAACACCAGGTGGCGTCCCAGTGACTATTCAGGTTTTTGGGGTTGCATTAATCGGTAGCATTCTTGGATCCAAAAGAGGATTTATGACTATTTTAGTGTATGTGCTGATTGGATCTGTGGGCGCGCCTGTTTTTGCAGGTATGCAGGGAGGTCTTCAGGTGCTTTCGGGAATGGCAGGTGGGTATATCTGGGGCTGGTTTGCGCTTGTGTTGTTTGCTGGCATTCGTCCTAATTTAAAAAGCGCTAAGGCAAATGTTACCATCACAGTAGTTGCTGCATTAATCGGGCTTATGATCTGTGAGTTTGTTGGCGGTCTTCAGTGGGCAATTTTATCTAATGGAGACATTCGAACCATTATGATCTATTCTTTCACAGCCTTCATTCCAAAAGACATTGTCATTACTATTTTAGGTGTTATTCTTGGTCGTCCAATGAGAAAAATCGTGGATTAATCGTAAAAATAATGAATATCGTGTGGATAACATAAAAAAATGTTTCAAAAGTGTTAAATTTGTGCTACAATTTAAATCAACACATGATTTATTTGAAAAGACTAGTTTACACGAGAGAGGACATTTTATGAAAAAACTTAGTAATTTATTATTGATGTGCCTGTTTACGCTTTGCATTGTAGGCTTTTGTCAGGCAGATGTATCAGCAGCAGAATTAAAGGCAAAGATTTCCGTAGATTGTGGAACATCCGCTATGAAAGGTGATACGATTACAATTACCGGTAATAAAAGCGGAGGCGTTAAGGCCAAAGGTTACAAATTTAAGTTCCGTTATAAACTCAATGATAAGATGTATACCATTCAGCCATATGGAGAAGAAAAAACAGCAACATTTGCACCTAAAAAGAATGGAACATATAAATTTTATGTATATGTAAAAAATAATGGAGTAGTAAAAACAAAGACAAAAACCGTTACGGTTAAGGATTTGACTGCAACCATTAAACATAACAGCAAAGGTGTATTAAATAAAAGTGTGACCGTTACCGCTGGTTCTTCTGGTGGCTGGGGCGAAAAGCAGTATAAGATTACTTACACATTTGATGGTAATGTGAAGACATTAAAAGGATATTCAACTGCAAACAGTGTAAAATTCACACCAAAAACTCCTGGTATCTATTTATTAAAGGTTACTGTTCGTGATGATTTGGGAAGAAAAGTTTCTAAAACAAAAAAACTCATTATCGAAGGCGAACCAGTAGCAGCTCCAAAACCAGACACGAATGTGAATACCGATGCTACAACACAGACAAAACCAGATGCGAATCTTTCGAAAGAAGATGAGCTTCGTCAGAATTTAGTAGATGTAGCAATTGGCTGGTATGGCATCAAAGAAGGCAGTGCTGCTCACAAAGAAATCGTTAAAATCTATAATAGCGAAAAGAATAATATGTACCGTGACGGTAAGTATTCCCACTATACAGCATCTATTGATGATTCCTGGTGTGATATTTTTGTAAGTGCCTGCTTTATCAAAGCTGGTTATCAGGTAATTTCCGGTGTTGAATGTGGATGTGAAAAACATATTGAATTATTAAATACTAAGCTTGCAAGCTGGGTTGAAGATGATGCATATGTTCCTAAAACCGGCGATATTATTTTTTATGACTGGGGTGACAGTGGAAGCGGCAACAACAAAGGATGGTCTGATCACGTAGGTATCGTTGTTTCCTGTGATGGCAAAGAAATCAAAGTTATTGAAGGTAACATGGACGGCGGTGAAGGAAAAGATAAAGTTGGATATCGTACTGTAAAGGTTAATGGTAAGTATATCCGTGGATTTGGCGTTCCTAAGTATTCTAAGTTAGTAAAATAATGAAGTTCTCATAAAACATAAAAATAAGCTCGTATCGAAATTTTTCGATACGAGCTTTTCTTTTTTCAATCAGTATCTATGCTCTTGGTTTTCCACAGTTAGAACAGAATTTTCCAGCATTTACTGTGCTGCAGGAGCAAGTCCATTCGCCAGCTGGTTTAGGCTGACCACAGTTGGAACAGAAGTTGCCTGTATTTACGGATCCACAGGAGCAAGTCCATTCGTTGGATACTGGCTTAGGCTGGCCACAGTTGGAGCAGAAATTGCCTGTATTTTTTGCACCACAGGAACAAGTCCATTCACCAGCTTTAGGAGTAGCAGCCTGTTCTTTTTCAGCAGCAGCTCTTGCATATAAATCAGCTGTATTAATATTTCCTGCCTGAGAAGCCATATTCATGCCCATAAAGCCTGTCATAGCACCAGCGGTGTTCTTAGCAGCAGCTTCCATAGCATTAGCAGTAGCTTCTGTCATGATACCTGCAGCAACGTCTGCATGAGATAATGCAGCAGCCTGTTCTAATTTCTTGATACGGTCTTCATCTTCTTTAGAAGCAGTTACACTGTTGATAGCGAAGGACCAAACCTGGATACCGCGAAGATTGATCCATTTTTTAGTTAATACTTCATTTAACGCATCTGCGATTTCCATTGTATGTCCTGGAAGATAAGCATAACGGATACCCTGTTCAGAAATCTTAGCAAATGCTGGCTGAAGAGCTGTTAATAATTCAGCTTTTAACATGGAATCGATGTTATCTCTTGTATAAACGCCACTTACGTTACCACATACATTTGTGAAGAATAACATAGGGTTAACGATTTTGTATGTGAATTCACCATTACAACGAATGTTTACAGTTGTGTCGAGGTGAATGTTTTCCTGAAGTACACGGAAAGGTACTGGATTTGGTGTACCATATTTGTTCCCCATGATTTCTTTGATATTTACATAGTAAACTCTCTGATCTTTTCCTGCACTTCCACCAAATTCGAATCTCTTCCAGGATTCTTTGATGATTCCGCTTAAGCCTTCACGGAAAGTACCACCGAAAATGGATGGAGATGTTTTGGAATCAAATGTGTATACACCTGGTTCAGCAGATACGTCTAAGATTTTACCATTTTCTACGATGATTACACACTGACCTTCTGCTACTGCGATTGCAGAACCGTCAGAAATTACATTGTCTTCTCCATGTTTGTTAGAAGATCTTCTGGATGTAGTTTTGGATCCTTTCTGAACTAATACATCGGAAGGAAGTGCTTCACAGGAGATAAATTCTTTCCACTGATCTGCCATTGTTCCGCTGATTGCGCCAGATAATGCTTTAATTAAGCCCATAATAGTATTTCCTTTCTTTTATATGTTTTATATGTCATTTTAAAAATAATTCGTTGTAAGACTAATTAGGGTACTAATTAGAAGTCTCCGCCACCGCTGGAATGTCCATGGAAGGAGCCGCTGCTTGATTCCTTCTCTTCCTTAGGTTTGGCTGTTCTTTGTACGGTGCTGTATAAATAGATATCACGCTTGCTTGTAAGATGGAAGCTGTCTTTATCCATATAGTGTGAAGCATCGCTTTGTCTCACACGTGTATTCATGGATTTTTTCATAGAATTAACAGAGCCGGCTGAAATACCAACAGAAACAAGGAAAGACATAATAAATCCAACAATTGGAATACTTCTTTTCTTTTCTGTTTTATTATTTTTTTCCTGCAATTCTCTGTAATAGTCTCTTTCGGAATCTGTCAGATTCAGGTGCTCATCCGCAAGATAGATATAATCATGGAAAGCATCGTAGAAACGGCTGTCGCTTAAATCATTGCGAACTGCTTCACCGATATACTGACATTCATAAGGGATGATCGTATCATCGACATCACCAAAAGTCATGATGTTCCATTTTCTATTTTCCATATCGATGACAAGCATAAGACCATTATTTTTGCTTCCGGTACCTAAATCATGGTCGTAAAAATATTCTTCCTGCCATTCTTCAATGCTGCCGTCAATTCCATTCGTTGTCACAATACAGATGCTTGTATTGTTCTTTTTGCTCATCTGCTTGGCGTATTCACCAATCTTTTCACGTTCACCATTACTTAAAAGATAAGCATTATCTACGATCAGGTCGTTACCGGTAAGTGCAAATGCAGGGGTGACGAGAAGGAGCATAAAGCAGATCATCATCAGGAGGGTGGAAATTCTTTTCATCGTTTTCTTCATTAGAAAATACCTCCTATGATTAATGTTAAGATGGACAGGATCACTGTTCCGATTACGGAATACTTCAGCATATAGCTTTTAGCAAGGCTTTCGTCTACAGGAAGCTCCCCAACCATCTTGCCGGTTTGTCCATTAATCGCAAATTGATATTTTTTGCCCTCATAAACCGTTTCAAATAACCAGATTGGGAATAATGCGTATTTTACCTTTGGAACTGAGGTATAGAGTCTTCTGTTTACAGTAGTAACTGTATGGTATCCATTCACGGTATTGCGGATGGAAGCCTCAGCTGTCTGATACAAACGAGTTTTTGCTCGTTTTTGTGCTTTGTCGGATTCTAGATCATACTGACTGGTTTCGTATCCGGATAAATAGGATGTCTTAAATTTCTGTGCTTTTGATACGTCAAATGGTTCAAGTGATTCTGTAATCGCATCATCAATTTCCACACTTCCGTCGACTGGAACATTAGAAAATGACATCGTACCGGATCGTTCTACACGGTAAAATGAAGTTTCTGTGTAGTTGTAGTTAGCATCAGCCCAATTGCGGATCGTTGTCGTATCAAAGGACATATTCGCATCGGCATCACAATCAAAAAGCCAGTATGGAACATAGTATCCTTTCAGATTTTTTAAATAACTCTTGTTATGGAAATCTTTCGGAAGAAGCTTTTTGCCTTGGCAAAAGCTTTCTAACATGCTTTTTGCCTTTTCGCTTCCAATGGAAAATGGAATAATCAGATCAGGTTCTACAAAATTGCCGATTTCCACAGGATTGATAATAACTACGTTATCACAATATGGACATTTCGTGCTGACTGTGTTGTCGTCGGCTTCTACTTCGCCGCCACAGGAAGGACAAATATAGATGCCATCGGATTTTTTCTCTGCTACCGGACCGTCTGTTTCGCCCCAGTTAAGGTCTGGCTCGTTCTCACCGCCTT
>JAZUED010000186.1:0-17723 GCA_045640005.1 Candidatus Fimousia sp. | reverse complement strand
CATGTGTCACAGTTGTGTGCTGACATAGTTTTCCTTTTTCGATACTATTATTATAGGTGATATTATTTTTTTACAATGGGGTATTTTATATGAACGATAATTTAGAATTGCTGCAGACCATACTTGACGGTATTGGCCTTGACAGAAGAAAGACAATAGCGTCTGAAATTACAGAACGCTTGCGAGATGCCATTTTTGATGGCACTTTACCGGAAGGTTTTGTCTTTCCGAATGAGAATGAAATATGTAAAGCATTAAATATTGGAAGAAGTACTTTAAGAGAATGCTATTCTTCTCTTAAGATTTTAAAATTGATTAACCGTACGAAGAATGGCACTGTGGTTAATCCGTTAAGCCATACACATCAGATGATCAACTTTGATGTGATTGTTGATAAATCTACATTTGATGATGTCATGGAATTTCGTGGTATTGTTGAGGTTGGAATTGCTTACAATGCAGCTCTTCACTGTACCGATGAAGACATTAAGAAAATTTCTGATATTCTTAAACAGCAGGAAGAAACCAAGGATGATATTGAAAAGCTTACAGAAATTGACTACATGTTCCACTCTGCTTTAGCGCAAGCTTCTAAGAATGAGCTTCTTTATGTTGCTCTTAATTCTGTAAGACCTAAGTTTGAAGAAGTTTCTCACTCTGTATTTAAGTCTCATCCAAACTATAACTTAAACGAACACAAAAAGATTTTAAAAGCATTAGAGCTTCATGATACCAAATTAGCCAAGAAAGCTATGCGCGAGCATCTGCACAGCATTTCTAAATCTAGTCTCGAAGTTTAATTTTAATTCCAAATTTTTTTATTCCAAAATTTTAATACTTATTATAAATTTATAATAAAAAGGGGCTGTGCAAAAAGCAATGTCATCTTAACTTAATGACATTGGTGCAAAAAGTCCCTTTTTTATAAACTTCTTTTGCTGTATTCGATGTGATAAACTCGAAAAAGTCATTTACAGCTTTTTGATCATCAGAATCGGAAGCATTGGAACCTTCTGACTGTTGATGACAGCCAGAAACAGCGAAAACCATGAGTACAACCACCATTGCTATCAGAATTCTTTTTACATGATGATGACCTTGGCAAACTCATCTCTGCCAGTGATTTTTTCATAAGTTCTGGCGTCTAACGTATCCAGGCTGATATTGACGGCATCCAGCTGATTCTTCAACAGTTCTACCAAACGTATCTTTCATCCTGACATCCTCTATATTTTTTCCAGCATGACATCGATGACACCACCGCACACCATACCATCCTCTTCTGCATCCTGACCGTTTAAATCCACATGGCAAATCTGGAAAGGAGAATTTTCATCGAGCATCATCATGCGGGCTTTTTGGAAAATATCCGCTTCCATACAGCCACCACCAATGGTTCCCGCGCAGGTTCCATCTGCGCAAATCACCATTTTCGAACCCACACCACGTGGTGCAGAGCCTTTTCTCTCGATGATCGTCGCCAGTACTTTTCTGTTACTAAATGGATTTTCATCCTCTATCGCTTTTAAGATTTCTTTCGAATATCCACCAATCTGGTTTCTCTTGTTTTTCACTTCAATGATTTCTGCCATAATCGAAACCGCGATTTCCTCCGGTGTTTCGGCACCAATGTTTAATCCGATCGGTGTGTAAACAGATTCCACAAGTTCTTTCTCCACGCCCTGTGCGACAATCGCTTCTTTTACTTTCATAACACGTCGTTTGCTTCCAATCATTCCAATATAGGCATGTTTCTTTCGGATGATACTTTCGAGACAAACCAGATCATATCGATGCCCTCTGGTCACGATCACAAAAAATGTATTTGCGTCCCCTTCTACTTTGGATAAGCCTTCTGCAAAGGGTTCACATATGACACAGGTTGCGCCTGCTCTTCTTGCATGATCTGCAAATTTTGGACGATCCTCCAAAACGGTGACATGAAAACCAATCATCAATGCCATTTTTATGATCGGCATGGACACATGGCCCCCTCCACAGATGACCATTTTTTTCTGGCTTCCTGCTAATTCACAGTATATTTTTTCTTCCCCCACCTGAAGCATTCCACTATTTTCCACGGATTTTAACAGATTGAGATTCTCGGAAAAGAAGCCGGCTTCCTTTGTTTCCCAGATCAGCCTCTCTTCTGAAATCACAGCCTTCTCTCCGGCATGGGCTCCTTGTGTCACGGTTAAGATGACATTTACATTATTTTTATTCAGGTTCTGAATCACTTCATAAAATGCATGCATGGGATTCATCTACTTTCCAAATCCACAATTTGGGAATGTACACACTGGACAGGACAGACATAAACCGCCTTCTCCCAAAGTATAAAAATCTTTGCTTGTAAGAATTTCTCCCGTCATAACCCTTGGTAAAACCAGATCAAAGATTGTTTTTTTCGCATACATGACACATCCTGGAAGACCCATGATCGGAATAGTCTGATCATAATAAGCCAGAAGGAACATGGCACCTGGCAGTACTGGAGCACCGTAAGTAACCATGGAGGAAGCTACATTTTTGATGGCCCCTGGTGTTTTATCATCGGGATCCACACTCATACCACCGGTGCAGATGATCATGTCACATCCTTTTTCCAGTAATTTACGAATGGCTGCCATAATATGTTCCGGATTATCATCACTTAATTCGTGGCCAATGACATCTGCTGGATAGGCAGATAATTTTTCTTTAATTACCGGAGTAAAGGTATCCTGAATTCTACCGTAGAAGACTTCATTTCCAGTTGTGACAATGCCGACATTTTTATGGATATAAGATTTGATTTCAAAAATCGGTGTTTGACCGGCAATCTCTTTGACTGCTTCCATTTTCTCTTTTTCAATGACCAATGGGATAATTCTGGTTCCCGCAAGTTTATCTCCCTTTTTCACTGGGAAATCACCATGTAGGCTGGCAATCATCATTTCGCCCATGGAATTGACCTGAATGAGCTTTTCTCTGTCAATTTTGAGCACGCCATCACAGTCTGCGATCAGTTCGATCTTTCCTTCCTTGACTTTGGATGGTTTCATATGATCGTTTATACAAATATCGCAAAGAATCTGTGCCGCATCATTTTCATGAAGCATATTCTCATTGTTTTCCCAAATATAGACATGATCTTTCCCAACACTTAATAAGACCGGAATGTCTTCTTCTCTGATCACATGGCCTTTACGAAATACCGCATCCTTCGTAACGCCTTTGATGATCTGTGTAATGTCATGACATAACACCTGTCCTACCGCTTCTTCTGTCTTCACAATTTTCATCTCATACCCTCCTGATACATATACATAATTCCAGTTTTTCCATATTTTCATTCTGATTTGATCATTATCTTTTCTGATAAAAATATAACAAACTTCTCCTTAAAATAGAAACGAAGATATGGAATATCTCTTTTCCATTTTGGAATTGTTCTTTCCATATGTTCACTTCAGCTAAGGCAGAGTCTCCGATATGATAAAAATAAGATATTGTTAAAAATTGGCCAATTTCAAATCTATCTTTCACAAAAATAATACAAGGAGGTTTTTTATGGTATTACCACATTTTGAATATATAGTGGCACAAAGTCTTGATGAAGCATCCAACCTGCTAAAAGAATTAGGTCCTACAGCAAAAGTTATGGCAGGTGCGACAGACTTGATTATCCCTATGAAAGACAAAGCAATTCAACCAGAACCAGAATATCTGATCGACATTAAAAATATTCCTGATTTAAACCAGCTTGAATACATTGAAGAGGAAGGGTTAAAAGTCGGTGCCCTTACCACTTTACGCACCATTGAATTTTCCGATTTAGTTAAGGAAAAATATCCAGCTGTTGCATATGCTGCAAAAAGTATCGCTTCCACACAGATTCGTGCAAAGGGAACCATGGTCGGAAATATTTGCAATGCTTCTCCTTCCTGTGATTCTGGTCCAATCGTATTAGCAACAGATGCAACCATTCTCTATCATGGACAGGATGGAGACCGTAAAATGAAAGCTTCTGAGTTCTTTAAAGGCGTAAAGAAAACGTCTCTTGAACCAGGCGACATTGTAACTGGTATTGTTTTCCCTCCATTAAAGAAAAATCAGAAAGCGGTTTATATCAAACACGCAGTACGTAAGGCAATGGATCTTGCAATCGTTGGTGTAGCCGTTGTCATCACCGTTGAAGACAACATTTGCACAGATGCATCCATCGCTCTCGGAGCGGTAGCAACCACTCCAATCAGAGCCCCTAAGGCGGAACAGTTCCTGATTGGCAAAGAATTAACTCCAGAAGTCATCGATGAAGCTGCAGTTCTTGCAATGGAATCCTGTTCTCCAATTTCTGATATCCGTGCGTCCAAGGAATATAGAAGTGCTATGGTACGTGTATTTACCAAACGTGCCATCAAAAAAGCATTAGAAGACATGCAGGAGGATTAAGAATGAGTAAGAAAGTAATTAAATTCACATTAAATGGTGATCCAATCGAAGCGCTTGTGAATGTTCATACCACACTCCTTGATTTCTTAAGAGATGATCTTCATCTTAGTGGAACAAAAAAAGGATGTGAACAGGGTGAATGTGGTGCCTGCACTGTGCAGTTTGATGATGTTCCAGTCAACTCCTGCTCCACATTGGCAGTAGAATGTGACGGCCATGAAATCACAACCATTGAAGGTGTTGCAAAAGATGGAAAACTCCATCCAATTCAGAAACAGTTTATTGAAAAATGGGCATTACAGTGCGGATATTGTACTCCTGGTATGATCATCTCCGCCAAATGTCTTCTTGAAAAAAATCCGAATCCTACAGAATTAGAAATCAGAGAAGCCATCGAAGGAAATCTCTGCAGATGTACCGGATATGCGAAAATTGTAGAAGCAATCCAGGCAGCTGCTGTTGACATGGCTGAAATCGTAAAGGAGGGTCAGAATGCATAAAGATTGTGATAAACGTTTTTTCAAGCAGCCTGAATTTTACAGACTGACTGGCGATAATAATTATGTGAGAATCGATGCAGAAGATAAAGTCACTGGCCGTGGAAAATATGCCGGCGATTTCTATCTTCCTGGAATGCTGACAGCAAAAATGGTGCGTTCCACCAGAGCTCATGCAAAAATCGTTTCCATCGATACCAGTGAAGCTGAAAAACTCCCTGGTGTAAAAGCAATTCTTACTGCAAAAGATTTTAAATGGCCTGGAAAACTTGGCAACGCAGAATTCGCAGTAGAATTTGCAGACCGTGAAGTACTTGTAACAGATAAGGTTCGAAGAATCGGGGATGACATTGCTGCAGTTGCAGCCATCGATGAAGAAACTGCTCAGAAAGCAGTGGACCTGATCAAAGTAGAATACGAAGATCTTCCAGCAGTTTTTGATCCATTTGAAGCAATGGAAGATGGTGCTCCATGGATCAATGGTGCTCCAACCGGACATAACGTTGGTATGGCTACCTTCCGTAAAGGTGGTACTGACACGGACGAAGAATTTGAAAATGCAGCCTTTACCTACGCAGATGATTATGTAACACACCGTATGGTCCATGCTGCAATTGAACCTCATGCCGCTACAGCAAACTATGAAAACGGGGTCTATACAATCTGGATGTCCACACAGCTTTGTTTCGTCGATCAGTACTGGTATTCTCATGCTATGGGTGTGGATCCTGAAAAGATTCGTGTTATCAAACCACTGGTTGGTGGCGGTTTTGGTGGAAAAATGGATTCCTACTCCTTTGGTATTGTAGCTGCCAAATTATCTGAAATTACATCCAGACCTGTTCGTTTTGTTCTGACACGAGAAGAAGTCTTCCAGATGTGTGCAAACAGACATCCAATCTACGTTCATGTAGAAACTGCACATGCAAAAGATGGTGTGCTTCTTGCAAAACGTGCAAGACATATCCTCGATGGTGGTCCTTATGGCGGAACTGGTGTTGCTGCCTGTGCACAGTCCACAATCTGGGCATGTCTCCCTTACAAAATGCGTTCTGTTGATGTTGAAGCACGTCGTGTATACACAAATAACCCACATGCTGGTGCGATGCGTGGTTACACATCCTGTCAGATTCACTTCTGTCACGATGTTCATATGCAGCTCGCTTCTGAAAAAATGGGTATCGATCCTGTCGATTTCAGAAGAATGAGTGTTGCCGATCCTGGATATGAAACACCATCCGGCATTCAGGTTACCAGCTGTGCTAGTAAACAGTGTCTTGATACCGTTCGTAAAGAAATCAATTGGGATGAAAAGAAAGATAACATGAAGGATGGAGAAGGTATCGGCTTCTCTGCTTCTGGTTTCGTATCTGGTACCGGATTCCCTATTTTAAATACACCAAACAGATCTTCTGCAAGTGTTGTAGTAAAAATCAACAAGCTTGGTCATGTAACTATCTATACCGGTGCAAATGATATTGGTATGGGTTCTGACACAGCAATGACTGCAATCGTGGCAGAAGAATTAGGTGTGGCTATGGAAAACACCTCTACTGTTGTTTCTGATACCCATATCACACCATTTGACTCCGGCTCCTACGGTAGCCGTGTAACCTTCTTAAGTGGTAACGCTGCAAGACGTGCAGCTGTTGATGCGAAGATCAAATTATTTGAAGTGATTGCAGCAAAATGGGGTGTATTACCTCATACCTTAGAATGTTTAGAAGGAAAAGTAATCAGCAAACACAGAGCAGAACTTCAAATGCCATTCAGAGAAGCAGTTTTTGAATGGATGGCTTACAACGGTGGCGATGAGCTCACCGGAGTTGGTTCCTACAGTCACGAAGGAACCACTGCTCAGTATAATTCCACTGCCGATGACAGCAAGGAAAACTTTGCACCAGCATACAGCTTCTCCGCTTCTGCTGCCCATGTTGTTGTGGACAAAGAAACTGGTTGTTTCGATATCGATGACTTTGTATTTGCCCATGACTGTGGCCGTGCATTAAACAGACGTGCTGTAGAAGGTCAGTTAGAAGGATCCATCGGAATGGGTGTTGGTTACACCTGCTACGAACACAGCATCACAAAAGACGGTAAGATCTTAAATCCAAACTTCCGTGATTACCGCTTCCCAACCGCTCTTGATATGCCAAAAATGCGTACCTACTATGACTTCCCAGCAGATGCTGAAGGACCTTTTGGTGCAAAAGAGTGTGGTGAAGGTTCTGCCGCTCCAGTTGCACCTGCAATTGCAAATGCAATTCATGCAGCAACCGGCATTAAAATTACAAAACTTCCATTGGATCCAGAACAAATCTGGAGAATGCTCAACGGCATGGAAGACGATCGTAATTCAAAATAACAAAAATAACTAAGAAATCGGAGTGTAAATTATATGGGACATAAACTAAAAACGATTGAATTTGACGATGGCAGGAGACTATTTGAAAAAGCATGTGAGAACTATTGTTGTTCTTCCTGCGGCTGCAAGATGATATCCTGCAACTTTGTAAACGGTGTGTGTATTCAGGTATTCGCTTCTCATGGGGATAATTGCAATATGTTTTTGGGAAATGCCTTTGAAAAAACACGCGAAATCACTTGTTCCACCTGCAAATATTATGATGAAGCTCTCTCCTGCACTTACACAGGAGAGAGTGATTCCAGAATTTCCAGTGTGAGAATCACAAAAAATCAAACCATTAAACTATAGGAGAAACCAATGAAAACAGTAATCATTACCTCCCTTGACAATCTGGCATTTTCAAGTGCTGACTTATTAAATCCATCAAGCTTAAAACTCATCGGATTTGCTGTTCCGATGAAGGAAGCATGGAATATATATGATGAAAAAGGAAATGTGAGCGAGAACATTTCTGAAATGCCTATCATGCCATTGGAAGCGGCAGTAAAATTAGAACCAGATGAAATCATCATAGCTGCTGACAATCTGGATGATGAAGAAAAATTAAAATATCAGATTTTTAGAACAGGTTATATGGGAGAAGTCATTTCCCTCTACAATCATTTTTCTAATTTTACCCCTGTGACTGCTGCCATCCGCAAGTTGGCCTGGAGAATGGATCTGCTTGGAGTGAAGGGGGCGATTGCTGATTTTGGTTGTGGCCACGGTGATATCTCCTGGCAGATGAATGCCTTAATGCCAGATCGTAAATTGTATCTTTTTGATACCTTTACCGGGTATGATGCCAGAGATATTGCAAAAGAAGAAACTTTACAATTATCAACTGCCAAAACTGGTGATTACAGCTTCACAGAGCGTGAATTGATGCGTCTAGATCAGCTCCTCTTAGGGCGCATGCCTTATCCGAACCAGGTAGTCATTCAAAAAGGATGGTTCCCTGAAAGTGCCTTTGCTCTTGAAGAGGAAACCTATGCCCTTGTCTATATGGAAGCGGATCTTTATGCTCCAACCTATTCCGGAATCCAGTATTTTTATTCCCGTTTAAGCCCAGGAGGTGTCATCATTTTAAAGGGATACGAAGATGGAAAAAGTCTCAGTGTGCGACAGGCGATCAATGACTTAGAAGCACAGTATGGCGCATTTCCTCTGGTTCCTTTATGTGATCTCCAGGGCACTGTAATCATCAGCAGGCCATAATAGAAACATTTAGGAGAGCATAAATGAGTACAAAAACAAAAATTGACCTTGTTATGAATTTAATGTATAACCTGCTTCTTGCAGTTGTATTATCAGCAATCGCGGAAGCGATCAATGCTGGTGGTATTACCATGCCAAATCTTCTGATTGATACCATCATCAGTTACATTTTGGAAATGTTCATTGCGATGTGTCTTCCATTTACCAAATGGGGACAGGCTTTTGCAATCAAAAGAGCCACTCCTGGATCTAAGAAGTTCCGTGTTCTTGTTTCCGGGGTAACTGCATTCTGCTTTGCAACTGTGATGAGTCTTGCCATGAGCTTTATCGGTGTTGTTCTGATGGCTCATCTCCCACTTTTCGTATGGGGTATTGCATGGCTTAAAATCTGGTTCTTATTCATTGCAATTGCATGGGCATGCGCATACTTCCTGATTCCAGTTTTTGTTGGTATTGCAATGAGTATTCTTGGAATTCCAAAGGAAAATCATGTATAATTAAGATATATATCATAACATTTTTTATTATCATCACAACAAAGTCCATCGGTAAGATTCTATGAAAAATAATGTAATATGTAATATTTCAACACAACAGATACAAATCTTTTTGAAGGCGGTGGAAACGAAAAATTTCTCACAGGTTGCCAATCACTTTAACTTTACGCCTTCCATGATCAGCAAAACAATTTCCGCTCTGGAAGAAGAACTGGATCTGGTTTTATTTATTCGTAAACCACACAATCTCTCTCCTACTCCGGCAGCAGAATATCTTGCCAATGAATGGCGTCAGATCATTGCTTCCATCAACCACAGCATAGAGCGTGCACAGATGATCAAGGAAGACAAAAAGTCCCGTATCGTATTTGGGTTTGTGGATTCTTCGAACCAGATTGATGAAATCATTCTGGAATCCATCCGAAAATACACAGAATTAAACCCACATATCTCCATCATCATTGAAAAGCATGATATGCATCGTGCCGCAGAATTATTATGCAGTGGATTACTGGATCTTATCATCACCAGTGATATGGAAATCGACTATTTAAATGAACATAGGACACCGTGGGAGCCTCTGATTGATACCGATGTGGTTGTTTACGTTCCATCCACCAATCCGCTATTCGAAAGAGAATCTATCACATTTGATGATCTCAAAGAGGAAACCTTCCTGTCATTGAATCCAACCATGCATCCATCCTATCACACATGGATGTTAAAAACCTGCAGGGAACATGGTTTTCAGCCAGATATTGACTCCACATACCGCACAGTGAGATCTCTGATGTTTTCTTTAAATTTACATAAACATTTATTCCTTGGAGATTCAATCACTTCAGACTGGTGCAACGAAAATCTGAAGATGTTCCGCCTGGACGAAAAATCCTTCTCCATCCTGGCCTGGAGAAACACTTATGAGGATCAGTGTGTGATCGATTTCAGAGACTTTCTCAAACAAGTCTATGCAAAATATTTTTCATAATCCTTTTTACGAAAGAAGAAAAGATCAGCTTCGGCTGGTCTTTTTTTTCATCTTATTGTTCCAAAATGGAAAAGCATGTGCTATTTCATCGTTTCAGTTTCCCTTACCTTTCACTTTATAATAGAAGTAACAACAAATCGGTTTTATTTAATATTTCATTAAAGGAGGAAACATATGATTTTACCTGAATTTCAATACGTGTCTGTATCATCCGTTGATGAAGCATGTAAATTACTAAAAAACTATAGCGATGAAGGGAAAAAAGCAAAAATCTACGCTGGTGGAACTGATTTAATCAACTTTATCAAGGCAGGAGCCATTGACGTTGATTATCTCGTAGACATCAAAGCAATCCCTGATCTGGATCAGATTGCTTATGACCCTGAAGAAGGACTGACTATTGGAGCACTCACAAAACTTCGAGATATTGAGCTTTCTCCAATCGTAAAAGAATACTATCCTGCAATTGCGGAATCTGTACATCTGATCGCGTCCACACAGATTCGCAGCAAAGGTACACTTGCCGGAAACATTTGCAATGCTTCTCCTTCTGCAGATTCTGTTCCTGCTCTTTTTGTTCTTGATGCAAAACTTGTGGTTGCAGGTGTAGACGGAGAAAGAATCATTCCAATCAACGAATTCTACAAAGGCTTTAAACAGATCGATCTGGAAGCTGGCGAAATTGTGACTGCAATCAAAGTTCCTGCAATGAAGGCAGACCAGAGTGCATGTTATCTTGCTCACACTGTTCGTAAAGCGATGGATCTTGCCATCGTTGGTGTTGCTGCAAATCTTACCATTAATGAAGATGTTGTATGCCAAGATGCAAAAATTGCCCTCGGTGCAGTTGCGGTTACCTGTGTAAGAGCTGATTCCGCGGAAAAAGAAATCATCGGTAAGAAAATCACTTTAGAAGCTGCTGCGGAAGCTGGATTAAAGGCTATGGAAGATTGTAACCCAATTTCTGATGTCAGAGCATCCGCTGAGTATCGTCATGATATGGTTCGTGTATTTACAAAACGTGCCATTATGAAAGCCCTTGAAAGAAAAATGGAGGTAAAATAAAAATGAATAAACGCATTATTAGTTTTACATTAAATGGTGAGCCATGTGATGCAATCTGCGAAGATAATATGAGTCTCTTAGATTTCATCCGTGAAGAACTTCGATTAACCGGAACAAAAAAAGGCTGTGAAGAAGGCGAATGTGGTGCCTGCACCGTTATGTTAGATGGACGTCCAATCAACTCCTGTATGTGTCTTGCCAGCGAAGTGGAAGGTCATGAATTAACCACCATCGAAGGGCTTGCAATCAATGGTGTGTTAACACCGGTTCAGAAACAGTTTATCGATAAATGGGCTTTACAGTGCGGCTATTGTACTCCTGGTATGATCATGTCTGCCACTGCGCTTCTTAGAACAAATCCAAATCCTACCGAAGAAGATATTCGTGTAGCAATCGAAGGAAATCTTTGCAGATGTACTGGTTATGCAAAAATTGTAGAAGCCATCAGCGCTGCTGCAGAAGAAATGAGAATGGAAAAGGAGGCTTAAGATTATGAAAACATACGAAGAAAAAGAAAACTTTTCTCTTATTGGTACCAACTATCCTAAAATCGACGGTGTGGAAAAAGTAACCGGTCGTGCAGTGTATACTGGTGATATCACATTTCCTGGCACTTTATACTGTAAATTCGTTCGTAGTCCACATGCACATGCAAAAATCTTATCCATCGACACTTCTGAAGCAGAAAAGCTTCCAGGCGTAAAAGCCATCAGTACCGGAGCAGATTATGTAGATACCTTAGGTTGTGTAGAAATCGATAAAGCAACTGCTGATAAGATGCCACTGTGTACCGATAAGGTTCGTTATATCGGTGATGAAGTGGTTGCCATTGCTGCTACCTCTGAAAGAATCGCAAAACAGGCCTGTGAACTTGTAAAAGTAGAATACGAAGTACTTCCAGCTTACCTGACACCACAGGAAGCCATGGCTGGTACCGTTGCCATCCATGAAACTGTTGGTGAACAGTTCGATGCTGATGGAAGTGTTCGTCCAAGAGAAATGAATGTAAACCAGTATAACGTGATCGAAAAAGGTGATGTAGACAAAGCATTTGCTGAAGCAGCTTATACAGACAAACATGTATACCAGACACAGCGAATTTCCCATTCTGCCATCGAACCACATGCTGCGGTTGCTACATTTGAAAACGGCATTTATCACATCTATTCTTCCACACAGTCTGATTATCTCTGCCAGTACTGGCTTGCCAGAGCACTTGGCGTTCCAGAAGGTAAAGTTCATGTCACAAAACCTCGCGTAGGTGGCGGTTTTGGTGGAAAACTTGATGTATTCCCATATGAAGCCTGCGTATGTAAGTTAGCTGAAAAGTCAGGCCGACCAGTCAAATGTGTCCTGACCCGTGAAGAAGTATTCGAAGCAACTCGTGTACGTCATCCAATCACCATCGAAATTGAAAGTGCTTTCGCAGAAGATGGCACACTCCTTGCAAAGAAATGTAAACATTACCTCAACGGTGGTGCTTACGGCGGAACTGGTAAACCATCCAATGCCCTTTCTATTCTGTGGCAGAATCTTCCATACAAAATTCCAAATCTTCGTATGGAAGCATGGCGTGTATACACAAACTCTACAGTCGGCGGTGCCATGAGAGGTTATACCTCCTGTCAGGTACATTTTGCTTCTGACTGTCATATGGATGAAGCTGCTTACGATTTAAAGATCGATCCAGTAGAGCTTCGTAAGAAAAACGTTGCATACCCTGGATACCGTACCATGTCTGGTCTGAAGGTAACAAGCTGTGCCATGAAGGAAACCTTAGAAGCAGCTTCTGAAAAGATCGGCTGGGATGAAAGAAAAGATTGTCTGGAAGAACACGAAGGTATCGGATTTGCAGGTTCCGGATTCGTATCTGGTACAGGCTACGCTGTATTAACAACTCCAACAAACTGCTCCAACTTCTCCATGGTTCGTCTTGACCGTAACGGTTATGCAACCGTTTACTCTGGAGCAAATGATATCGGACAGGGTCTTGATACGGTTCTTCAGGTTGTTGTTGCGGAAGCACTTGGACTTCCACAGTTTAGTGTAAAAGTATCTTCTGCTGATACCGATCTAGATCCATTTGATACTGGTACACTTGGAAGCCGTGGTACTTTCCTTGCATGTAACGGTGCAAAACGTGCAGCTGACGATGCTGCAAGAATTCTTCGCGAAACTGTTTCCAGACGTCTTGGTGTAAACCCTGATGATATGGTTGTAAAAGATCAGAGAGTCTATGTAAAAGCAAACCCTGGAGTTGGAATGAGCTTTAACGAAGCTGTATGGGCTTATGAAGAAGAACATGAAGGCAAGGGTGTTGTCGGTATGGGATCCTTCGCACACGTTGATTTAGGCGAAGAATTTGACGGATTCACAAAGGGTAACTACGCTCCTGCATACAGCTTCTCTACTGGTGCTGCAAGAGTAAAAGTAGATGAAGAAACTGGTGTGGTAGACATCAAAGACTTCATTTTCGCCCACGACTGTGGTCGTGCATTAAATCCAAAATCTGTAGAAGGTCAGGTGGAAGGATCTGTTCAGATGGGTCTTGGATATGCCCTCATGGAAGATGAAATGATCGACAGCACTGGTCGCATCACAAACCCTGGTTTCCGTGATTATCGATTCCCAACAGCCCTTGATATGCCTGAAATCAAGACCATCTTCTGTGGTGTTCCTGATGAAGTAGGCCCTTACGGAGCAAAAGAATGTGGTGAAGGTAGTACCGCTCCAGTAGCACCAGCAATCGTAAATGCTGTTGCATCTGCAACTGGCCTCCGTC
The DNA here is from genome assembly GCA_045640005.1 of Candidatus Fimousia sp. Taxonomy (GTDB): domain Bacteria; phylum Bacillota; class Clostridia; order Lachnospirales; family Lachnospiraceae; genus Fimousia. The sequence continues at coordinate 3,835 of JAZUED010000186.1, read as the reverse complement.
CACACAAACTCCCAATCGATCCAGAACATCTCTGGAGATTATTACGCGAAAGAGATGCAAAATAGCTTCTAAATAACATACTATTCATAATAAACCAAAAGGGGCTGTGCAAAAAGTCCCATAACAGAAAAACCGCTCAGACCATGAGATCTGAGCGGTTTTTTGGTATAATAAATTATGCGACTAATTATTAATACCAATGTTAATTATACAGCACGTCAGCTGAAATTACCATTGGACATCGAAAAATTAATTGATATTTCTGATCCGGTATACACTTTCTGTGAAGTTATGGACCACATCGACCTATCAGGATATTTTGTAGAGAAAGGATACAAAACAGGTCGTCCAAGATGTGATGAACAGATTTTCCAGGACATCAATGCATATATCTTTGAAATGGATCATGTGGATCTTGATCACACTTATATTGACGGTACCAAGATCGAAGCAAATGCCAACAGATATACCTGGGTCTGGAAAAAATCCTGTATTAAAAACAGAGATAAAGTGTTTGTGAAAGTATCTGAACTGATCGATGAGATGAATCATGACGTTTTGGGATATCTGGGTGTAAAACTGGAAAAATGCAGTGAGTATGCAGTGGAATACATTTCAGGGATGCTTGAATCATATAAAAAAGCAACGGATCTTGATGAAACAGAGTTTGTTTATGGCCGTGGCCACAGAAAAAGTGTTGTACAGAGACAGTATGAAAAGATGAAGACGTACCAGGAACGTCTAAAAGCGTATGCAGAGCATATCGAAATCTGCGGAGACAGGAGAAACAGTTATTCAAAGACAGACCATGATGCAACATTCATGAGAATGAAAAGGGATTACATGGGAAACGACCAGCTTCTGCCGGCCTATAACCTTCAGGCTGCTGTATGTGATGAATATATTGCCACAGTTGATATCAAACCATACGCTTCCGACATGGACTGTTTTGTTCCCCTGATGGAGAAGTTCCATCAGACATACGGCCACTATCCAAAGTATCCTGTGGCAGATGCAGGATATGGATCTTATAACAACTATCTTTACTGCGAAGAACATGGAATGGAAAAATATATGAAGTTCACGATGTTCCAAAAGGAAACAAAAGATAAAAAATATCATCTAAATCCGTACAGACTGGTAAACTTTAAAAGAGATGAAGAAGGGAAACTGGTGTGTCCGAACGGAAAAAGATTCCATTATAAAAGAACGCAGCCTGTAAGATACAATAAATATGGAAGGACAGAAGAAGTCTATGAATGCGAATCCTGTGAAGGATGCACGCATAAAGAAAACTGCTGTCCGAAAGCATCGAAAAACAGAACTGAACTGGCAGCATAAAAAACAGCAAATATAATGAAGCTTTATTAAGTGCGTCCTTTTTTAGAGAATATGTTTGTCATTCGAGAGAATTTTAACTTAGAATACAAAAAAATCCAAATCCGGCTCCTGCCGGATATGGATTTTTCTGTTATGGGACTTTTTGCACAGCCCCTTTTTGATTAGAGATATTTTAAACTTTAGAAGTTCTATTTAGCTTCTTTTGCTTCAAGAGCGCGAAGAATCTTTTCTGGTGTAGCTGGTAAGGATTCAATCCAAACACCTACAGCATCGTAAATAGCATTAACGATTGCAGGTGGCTGAGTATTTGTTACCATTTCACCCATACCTTTTGCTCCGAATGGTCCGTATGGATCATAATTTTCGAAGAACTTGATTTCAGATTTCTTAGGGATATCCTTGATTGTTGGGATGATGAAATCTGCATAGTTCTGAGCCTGATAATCAATTGTATCTGGGTATCCAGGAATTAAGTCTTCATATAATGCCATACCAATACCCTGTACGTCACCACCCTGTACCTGGCCTTCAGCCTGTAATGGGTTGATTACTGTACCGATATCGTAACAGTCATAGAGTGCATCGATTGTAACTTCACCAGTTTCATCATCAACACTTACATCAACAACTGTAGAACCCCATGCAAGAGAACGGGAAGGAATTGTGAAACCTGTGCCTGGTTCTCTTGGTGGAGCTGGAGGTGGCAAGAATCCTCCAGAACCTGCTAAATATTTACCGCCGTAAGTTGCTGCAGCAGATACTTCTGCAAGATTCATTTTCTGTTCTTCATTTGCTGGGTTAGATACAACACCATCAGCGTATGCTAAGGAAGCTGCTTCTACTCCCCACATTGGAGCTACAAAATTCTTAATATTTCTGATTAAATCATTAGCTGCATCAATTGCTGCTAAACCTACAATATATGTAGAACGGGAACCTGCTGTATCCATAGAGAATGCACAGGTATCTGTATTATCATTAGAAATAGTAACCTGAGAGCTGTCAATTCCTAAAGCTTCAGCTGCCATCTGAATAGCTACTGTTTTAAAGCCCTGACCCATTTCAGTTGTACTATTTGTCATATTTACTGTTCCATCTACTTTAATGCGAAGAGATACTAAATCTGGGTCTCCACCGCCATTAAAGCCAGTTGGATAAAAAACGTTCGCAACGCCTCTACCTTTTCTAATCACGATACGTACCTCCTTATTTAGATTTCATTGCCTTAAGCTCATCAGAAAGTTCCTGACCTGCCATTTCTGCAACGCCCTGTAATGTTTCAATAGAAGAAACAGCAAGTAACTGGTTACCAGTATGGCTGATGTCTCCTTCTTTGAAAGAGTTTCTTAAACGGATTTCAATTGGATCCATTCCGATTGCAGCTGCACAACGAGAAATCTGAACCTGATCAGCATACTGACCTACGTTAACACCGAAACCACGCATAGATCCGGATGGTGCTTTGTTTGTATAAACAAGACGAGAATCAACTTTTACGTTTTCAACTTTTAATGCACCAGCGATGAAGTTTGCGTTCTTTTCAACTGCGTAAAGACCTAATTCTGTGAAGGAACCACAGTCATGAATTACTTCGATTTCACGAGCTGTAATTGTACCATCTTTCTTAACGCCATCTTTGAACTTGAAGATCCAAGGAGAACGTACTGTGGAGTACATTGTTTCTTCTTCACGAGTTAACATATATTTAACTGGCTGTTTTGTCTTTAATGCTAATAAACCTGCAATGTGGTCTGTATGTGTACTGTTCATACCACCGAAACCACCACCGATTGTACCACCTTCGAATTTCATCTTGCTTAATGGAAGACCAAATACGTTACAAAGGTCGTTTTCGATGAAGTACATACCCTGAGCTTTAGAATGGATTACTAATCTTCCAGCTTCATCAATGTATGCAACTGTTGCACAAGGTTCGATGTAAGCATGTTCCTGAGAAGGTGTCTGATATGTACCTTCTACGATTACATCTGCTTCTGCAAAACCTTTTTCTACATCACCTTTACGGATTTTACGAACCTGAGTTTCACCATCGAAGAAGTAGTTGTTGCCCTGCATGTAATCTTTTGGAGCATTACCAAATACTACTGGAGCATCTTCTTTCATAGCTTCACGAGGATCGATAACATATGGAAGTTCTTCCATATCTACTTTAATTTTAGCAAGTGCCTGCATTGCAGTTTCCTGATCGATTGCTGCAACTGCTGCAATTGTCTGTCCACGATAATGTGTAATATCGTCTGCGAATACATGGTTATCTGGAACCATACCGAATTCATTAAATGGAGCATCTTTTAAAGATACAACACCATATACGCCATCCATAGCTTCTGCTTCTGTGTAGTCTACAGAATTGATTTTTGCTCTGTGATATGGGCAACGTAAAACTTTAACTGTAAGCATTCCTGGTACTTTAACGTCAGATGGATACACGATTGCACCTGTAACTGCACCAATGTTATCATATTTTGGAACG
>JAZUED010000185.1:0-2538 GCA_045640005.1 Candidatus Fimousia sp. | reverse complement strand
GAATAAACCACCAAGAACAGGAATATACCAGGAGCATCCGGCTGGTAAGTTTAATGCAAGTAATAAACCAGTAAGTAATGCAGAAAAGTCATTGATTGTTACTGGTTTGCCCATGAAGTGCTGCCAAGCATATTCAGCAATCACACATGTAGCGATAGATAAAACTGTTGTGATAACAGCTGGTAAACCAAATACATAGAAACCAACTAATGTAGCTGGAACTAATGCAAGGATTACATCGAGCATAATGCTGTGTGTCGTAACTTTGTCCCTTACATGAGGGTTTGAAGACACTTTAAATAACTGTTCCATATTTACACCTCACTATTATTTTGCAGCTCTTGCACGTCTGTTTGCGAGCACCTGTCTTCTACCAGTTGCCATAGACTGAGCTAAAGGACGTTTTGCAGGACACACGTAAGAGCAGGATCCGCACTGAACGCATTCTGCACCGTTTAATTCTTCAAAACGATCGATTTCATGGTTATCTGCTAACTGAGCAAGCTTTGTAGGCATTAAGAATTCTGGACATGCAGATACACAACGTCCACAACGGATACATGCACTAACTGGAGAAGCTGCTACAGGGTCTTTTGTCATAGTTAATAAAGAAGAGAATGCTTTCTGAGCTGGTACGTTAAGAGAGCTCATAGCCATACCCATCATAGGACCACCGGAAATGATCTTTTCTGGCTGTGTCTTAAATCCACCTGCTGCATCTACTAATTCTGCTACGCAAGTACCGGATTTTACTAAGAAGTTACCTGGCTGATTTACTGCATCACCAGATACAGTTACCACTCTTTCATATAATGGTTTTCCTAATTTTACTGCATCAGAGATTGCCATACATGTAGCAACGTTGTCTACGATACAGCCTGCATCTGCTGGAAGCATTGCAGAGTTGATGGATCTTCCTGTTGTAGCAAAGATTAAAGAACGTTCAGCACCCTGAGGGTATTTTGTCTTTAATGGAGCAACGGAAATACGATCCTTGCCTGCTACTAATCCTTCTAATTTTTTGATTGCATCTGGTTTGTTGTCTTCCACACCGATGATACCCTTTGCTTTAGGGAATAAGTCTAAGATAATTTCTAAACCATCAATCATCTTTTCTGGGCATTCTAACATACATCTGTAGTCAGCTGTGATATAAGGTTCACATTCAGCTGCATTTACAATGATGTTATCGATTGCATCTGGGTCTTTTGGAGATAATTTTACATGTGTAGGGAAACCTGCACCACCAAGACCGATGATACCAGCCTGTTTGATTGCACCAATGACTTCCTCTCTTGTCATTTCTGCGTAAGGTTTTGCACTAAATTCTACTGTTTCGAATAATCCATCATTGTCGATTACGATAGAATTTACCATTGCACCAGCTACTGTTAAGCGTGGTTCAACTTTTGTTACAGTACCGGATACAGAGGAGAAAATGTTTGCGGAAACAAATCCACCTGCTTCTGCGATTAACTGTCCTGCTAATACGCGGTCACCTTTTTTTACAATAGGCTTTGCTGGAGCACCGATATGCTGGCTCACTGGATACACGCATTCGCCTTTTGGTAAGTATTCTTTGATTGGCTGATCTTTTGCAAGTTCTTTACCATCAGCTGGATGAATACCACCTTTAAATGTAAACAATGCCATTCGTAATAACCTTCCTTTCTGTTATTAAGTTATAATTTTAAGCTACAACACTTATACTTAGCTTTAGTTAGTTATGACTAATTGTTTGTAAACGAATAAAAGCTAAAAAAACCACACGATTTCTTTAGCCTCTCTGCCTGCCGACAATTAATTATAAACTTTAAAGAATATTATAATACCAAAGGTAAATATAATACAAGCAAAAATAAGATTGTACAAATTTTCGTACAATCTTATTCTATCATAGTTGTTTTCTATACGTCTAGCCCGAATCATTCGTTATATCTATAACAAATATCTGACCTAATTTTTATTGCGAAATGCTGCAAATGCTGCGTTGGCATTCTTACGCTGATTCTTAATTCTCTTCTGCTTTAATGGCACGATACTGCCATCAGCTTCCTGGATATCAGCATTATCAAGCTGAGCGCGTAAGTTATTTCTTACCGCTGCGATATATTCTTTACGAAGCTTCATCTGTTCTGCTTTTTCTGCTTCTGTTAAGCCTTCTGCTTTGGATTTATGATAAAGCTCGTTGATTCTTGCGATTTTCTTTTCATCCATTGCTAAATCACTCCTACTGTAAATATGTCTTCTGTTCTAAATATTCCATCAATTTAAAGTTTGTTCTCTTATGTGCAAGGAATAAAGTACCAACCTCATCCCCAGCAAGCACGCGGGAAATGTTATTTAAGTCGGCAGCATTTGTAATGACCATATCTGCGCCCGCATCGGTTACGATGTTAGCTGCTGCGATTTTGGTTGCCATTCCGCCGGTACCAACGATGGAATTAGAGCCCTTACCCATGCTTTCGATTTTTTCATCAATCACTTCGATGACCGGAATCAATTCTGCGTCCGGATTCTTGCTTGGATCGTCTGTAT
>JAZUED010000184.1:0-7713 GCA_045640005.1 Candidatus Fimousia sp. | reverse complement strand
AGAATCTGTAAAATCAATGTTCTTTAATCTGTCTTCTGTTACTGTCATACCTGCTACACCAACATCCGCTTTTCCTGTCTGTACTGCTGTGATGATGGAGTCAAACTGCATATCTTCGATGACTAATTCTTTTCCTAATTTGTCTGCAACCGCCTGAGCCATTTCAGCGTCGATACCTACGATTTCGCCTTCCTGTCTGTATTCGTATGGTTCGAATTCTGCATTGGTTGCCATAACTAACTGACCATTGCTACGATCTACATCCTCAGGTGAAACATATGGCTGTTTACCCTTTGTTTCATCGTTGATATAGTTTCCAACAATCTGATCTAATACACCCTCTTCTTTTAATTCTGCAAGAGCTTTATTGATTTCTTCTGTTAATTCAGGATGATCTTTGGATACACAGATTGCGTATTCTTCATCTGCATATGCTTCATCAAGAATAGATAAGTTATCACTCTTAGCGACAAATGCTTTTGCTGGCTGTTCGTCAATGATAACACAGTCTACCTTACCCTGTTTTAAAGCCTGAATTGCATCAGCACCTTTATTGTACTGCTGCACAGTTGCATCTTCTTCAGAGGCATAAATATCACCTGTTGTTCCAAGCTGTACGCCGATTGTTTTGCCAGTGAGATCTTTTACGCTTTTTACTGGAGAATCGCCGATATCATCTTTCTTTGATCCACCACAACCTGTCATTAATCCCATGATCAACACGAAAATCATCATAACTGGAATCAGCTTACGACTAAGTTTTTTGTTTCTCATTTTTTATCTTCTCCTTCCTAAAATGTCGTTCTCTTAAGGAACGTTTCTTATCTTTTCCTTCATAAGGGGCACTGTTTTTATGAAGGATAAGGTATATAAAAAGAGTTTCGCTCGCGAAACTCTCACGCCGAGCGCGGTCGCGCAGCGACATCTACATTACGCGCGAGTGTGCATCCCACTGAGTGCTTTAATATACAGGAAATTGCATCGTAATTTCCTGTATATTAAAGAAAGGCACACTTTCCTCATGAAAATGTGCCACATCCTCGTGATTTTTAACAAGTTTAATTTTACACCAAAACCCTTATTCTGTCACGAATTATTATACAATTTTTACGCATATTTTTTCGGTTAATTTTAAACCATTTCCGAAATTTTCACACAATTACACGCCACCAATATAAATTGTTCTTCTTCCATCACTGTAAAATGCATATTGTCATGCATAAAATCATTTTCTATACATTCAGAGAAGTCAAACATAGGAAGTTCATCCGTAATTCCTGTGCCGGTGCATTTGACAAATGCTTCTTTCAAAACCCAGTAGCGTGTAAAAAGACGCTCTGGCTCTTTTGTGTGTGCTAATTGCTCCTGTTCTTTTACAGAACAAACCTTTTTTGCTGCACGAATGCTTTTAGCAATAGACTGAATGTCAATGCCACAAGGATTTTCACTAATCACACATGCCACTGCTCCATCCGTATGACTGACATTAAAATATATTTCCTCGTCAGGAAAATAAGGCTTCCCATGCTCGCCTTTTGCGATCACGGGAAGCTCTTTCATGCCATATTCATTATTCAGACCATGAAGCAGCAGTTTATATGCCTCTTCATGCTGTTTTTCTTTTGGGATATCTCCAGTCTTATAATAAATCAACAGAGAAATATCTTTCCGCACGGTCTGGTAATACCGTTGCGATTACCTTATCCTTGCCATATTTTTCAGCTAATTTTTTAGCCGCCCATACGTTACATCCAGAAGAAATACCGCATAAGATACCATTTACTCGAGCTAATTCTCTTGCAGTTTCAATTGCATCTTCGTCGCTTACTTCCACAACTTCATCTACAACGGATGGATCTAAGATTGCAGGAATAAAGCCGTCGCCGATTCCCTGAATCTGATGAAGACCTGGCTGCTGTCCAAGTAATGCAGATACACCTGCTGGTTCTGCTGCCACGATCTTAGTATCTGGGTTGATTTCTAATAAATATTTGCTGATACCAGCTAATGTTCCGCCGCTTCCAACACCGGATACGAAAATGTCGATTGGTTTACCAATCTGTTCAACTAATTCTTTTGCTGTTCCTTCGTAGTGTGCCCATGTATTGTCCATATTTTCAAACTGCTGAGGAACAAAATATTCGTCAGAACTTGCTGCAATACGAAGAGCTTCCTGAACAGAACCATCAATACTTAATTCTGCTGGTGTTAATACTAATTCTGCACCTAAGCCATTGATTAACTTTTTACGTTCTTCACTCATGTTTTCAGGCATAACGATTTTTACTTTGTAGCCCATACGAACGCCACAGAATGCAAGACCGATTCCTGTATTACCAGATGTTGGTTCGATGATTGTCATACCTGGTTTTAAAAGGCCTTTCTTTTCTGCCTGTACTAACATATTCTTAGCCACGCGGTCTTTGATACTTCCGCCTGGATTTAAAAATTCTGCCTTAGCATAGATTTCACAACCTGTCGCTGGTTTTAAGCTAAGAAGTGGTGTATTGCCAATTAAATCTAAAATATTATCTGTATACATTTAATTTCATCCTCCTAAAATCACTTCTACTATTATATCCAAAAAAAGTATTATTGAAAAGCTATAATTTTGTGAAATGCCTCCGACTCATTTACTTTTATTTCGTCAAATGTTATAATACTCATAATTTTGTGAGGTTCTATAGAAATATATGATAAGTATAAATAATGAATACACGAATTAAGATGGAGGTTAAAACAATGAGAATTGCAGTTGTAACAGACTCTAACAGTGGCATTACACAGATGGAAGCCAAAGAACTTGGACTCACCGTCATCCCAATGCCATTTTATATTGATGGAAAAACATATTTAGAAGATATTACTTTAACTCAGGATGAATTTTATAAATTTTTAAAAGCAGATGCTGATGTATCTACTTCTCAGCCATCTCCTGCAGAAGTAACTGAAACCTGGGACAAATTATTTGCAGAAGGCTATGAACAGATTATTCATATTCCAATGTCTTCGGGATTGTCTGGGAGCTGCCAGACAGCAATGATGCTTGCGAATGATGATGAATACGAAGGACGTGTATTTGTCGTTGACAATCAGCGTATCGCAAATACAATGTATCAGGCTTCTGTCGATGCACAGGCTATGGCAGAAAAAGGCTATACCGGACAGCAGATTCACGACCGCCTTATGGAAACAAAGTTTGATTCTAGTATTTATATTGTAATGGAAACTTTAAAATACTTAAAGAAGGGTGGACGTATCACTCCAGCTGCCGCTGCACTTGCAACATTATTAAAGATCAAACCTGTTTTACAGATTCAGGGTGAAAAGCTTGATTCTTTCGCAAAAGCACGTACAAAGAAAAAAGGCATCAACATCATGCTTGAACAGGCAGTAAAAGATGCGAATGAACGTTTCGGTGGTATTGACAATGTACACATTGGTGTTTGCCACTCCGATAACTTAGAAGCTGCATTAAAATTCCGTACCGAATTAACAAAGCATTTTCCACTTACAGAAGATGAAATCCGCATTAAGCCATTAAGCTTAAGCGTTGCCTGCCATATCGGAGACGGTGCTGTCGCAGTTACAATCGAAAAGAAATTAACTTTCTAGATTTTATAAGGAACGTTTATAAAGAATTTTTATAATGCGCGCAAAAAAGCCTCGCTGAAAACACATTTCAGTGAGGCTTATTTCAATAGTCTTTTTAAAAATCTAATTGCACGAATATATCCTCTCTCCTGTTTTTTTGAGGATATTTTTTTTGTATTATTTTTACTTTTTTCACTCTTTACGGTCTGTTTCTTGATTTTGGTCGCTTTCGCTGTCGTTTTTTCCACATCAGTCGGCAGATCTTCTAACATAAACAGATCGTCTACCATATAATTAAAGTCTACATAACCGGAAATACCGTTTACTTTTGCTGCAGGTGAACACTGCCAGATTCCATAATCCTCTTCATAATCACAAGACTCATGATAACGGGCAACCCATCTTGTAATCTTATCAAAATATGGATCTTTCAACTTATCATTCCAAAGACTGATGCTTGAATAAATTCCCGCATGATATCCTTCTGCCTCAATAAGCGAACAATAAGTTTTTGCCACTGCAGTAAGATCTGTAGATGACATTGTAAGCTGTTGGGGTGCTTCAACATCTAAAAACACAGGTAAATCTGGTTTTGCTTTTGCTGCTTTTAGCATACGAAGCGTATGTTTGGCTTCACTTTTGGCCATCTTCTTAGTAGTTGCATGGGAATAAAGATAAACCCCATATGGAATGGCATTTTCCTCACAGCCCTTTACACTTCTTTTAAAATAGGCGTCATCCTGCGACGAATCATCCAGACCATAGCCACAACGGATAATAACAAAGTCGACTGCACCAGATAATGCTGTAAAATCGATATCTTTACCAGAATAGGGTCCCCAGTTCCACTTAGAAATGTCTACACCAATTCCTACGCTATCATATGGCTCATCAGGGATGGAACCACTTGTCTTTTTCCCGGAAAGGATATCATTGGCATCTTGAATCAGTTCTTCTGCCTCCATGATTTCATCCTTTACCTTCGACATACTATTTCCCATCACCTGATCTTCCTGCTGTGCTGCAAAAGTCTGTACAGGTGTCATTGTAAAAAGAATACCGAGTGTGCATAAAATACATAATATTCTTTTCATCTTTTTCTTACAGTTTGTTATATCTCTTATATTTATTTACTGTTCTAACCCAAATGCTTTATGAGCTGCGTTCATAGCTTCTACCATTTCATCTTCGCCAACCAGTACTGTTACACGAATTTCAGAAGTAGAAATCATACGAATGTTAATACCTGCCTGCGCTAACGCTGCAAACATCTTTCTTGCCACGCCAGGATGATCTAACATGCCTGCTCCAACAACGGAAACCATGGCAATCTTCTTTTCTACATCAATAGAATCATATTTTTTGCTGTTAAAGTTTTTGCGGATACACTCTACTGCTTCCTCTACTAAATCTTCTCTTACTGTAAAGGAAATATCTTTTTTGCCATCATGTCCAATGGACTGTAAGATAATATCCACATTGATGTTATGTCTTGCAAGAATATTAAATAATTTAAATGCTGTACCTGGTTCATTCTTCACGCCCATAACTGCAATACGAGCTGCATCTTTATCACCGGCAACACCACATACAACCTGGTCTCTTGTTTCGGTAAATGATTTTACCACGGTACCTGGTGCAGTATTTAAAGAAGAGCGAACAACAATCTGCACTCCATTTTTCTTAGCAAGTTCTACACAGCGATTATGAAGTACTCCGGCACCTAAAGTTGCAAGTTCAAGCATCTCGTTATAAGTGATTTCCTTAAGCTTTCTTGCATCTGGTACTTTACGTGGATCTGCTGTATATACCCCTTCTACATCTGTGTAAATTTCACATGCATCTGCACGAAGAGCTGCTGCAAGAGCAACGGCTGTTGTATCAGATCCGCCACGTCCTAAAGTGGTATAGTTGTTATACTGGTCAATTCCCTGGAAGCCTGTTACAAGAACAATCTTTCGCTGATCTAATTCATGATTGATTCGTTCTGTATCAATACGTTTTAAACGAGCATTCCCATATTTATTTGTAGAATGCATTGCTACCTGGAAAGCATTTAAAGAAACGGCAGGAGCGCCAAGTGCATCCATTGCCATAGCCATCAAAGCCACAGATTTCTGTTCCCCAATGGTATAAAGCATATCCATCTCTCTTTTAGATGGATTCGGATTAATTGCACGTGCTTCAGCAATAAGTTCATCGGTCATCTTGCCCATTGCAGATAAAACAACTACAATGTCATGACCTTTCTTATAATCCTCAATACATCTTTTTGCTACATTAAAGATTCTCTCTTTATTGCCTACGCTTGTTCCGCCAAACTTCTTAACAATTAACATCTCTATCTTCTCCTAAAATCCGTCTATTTTACACGGATTACACTTACTACATGATCTAATTCTTTGATTTTTTCCTGGAAATCTGCTTCTTTCATAACAGGAGTCATGAATGCATATTCTCCTTCAATGATTTCTTCTTCTAATTCAATTGGAAGCACACCGCCAAATAAATCTTCAATCATATTGATCTGGTATTCTTCTGCTTCTTCTACGCGAACAAAGAAATTATGTTTAAATTCTCCTGCTGGAGCAAGTTCAAGTTTTTCCTGTTCCCAGATGATTGGAATGTTACGTCCAAGATTTCGTGCAGCTTCCACTACATCTGCAGAAACAGCCGCTGCTGTAGGAAGTTTACCAGCACCTTTTCCGTAGAACATAAGGTCATCTACCATATTACCTTTTACGAATACAGCATTGAATACATCATTTACATTATATAATGGATGATAAGCGCCAATCATAAATGGAGCTACCATAGCATATACTTCGCCATCTACTTCACAGCTTGTTCCAAGAAGCTTAATCTTCTTGTTCATCGCTTTTGCATACTTGATATCATCATCTGTAATCTTAGTGATACCTTCTGTGTAAATGTCTTCGAAATCTACCTGTTTACCATATGCGAGGGAAGTTAAGATTGCAATCTTACGACATGCATCATGACCTTCTACGTCTGCTTCCGGATGAAGTTCTGCATAGCCCTTTGCCTGTGCATCTTTTAAGATTGTGTCATAATCTACACCTTCATCTGTCATCTTTGTTAACATGTAGTTTGTTGTACCATTTAAGATACCGGAAATTTCAAGGATTTCATCAGCAGTTACGCTGTGATTTAATGGACGGATAATCGGAATACCGCCGCCTACACTTGCTTCAAAGAAGAAGTTTACATTGTTTTCTTTTGCAAGGGCAATTAATCTTGCACCATGCTTAGCAACTAATTCTTTGTTGGAAGTATATACGCTCTTGCCTTTTTCAAGACACTTTGTTGCCCATGTATTAGAAGGTTCAACTCCACCTAACACTTCAACTACGATGCTTACTTCCGGGTCATTTAAAATAGCATCAAAATCTCTTGTAAGAACTTCATTGACAGGATCGTCAGCAGGAAATTCTTTGATGTCTAATACATATTTTACTTTTACTTCTTCGCCTACTTTTTTGGCGATACTTTTGCTGTTTTTACGGAATACTTCGAATACACCGGATCCAACTGTACCGTAACCTAAAATAGCTATACTAATCATATTTTATCTCACTCTCTTGCAATAATTTTGACACTGATAATACGTTCTAAATGTTCCACTTCATCTAACATGGCTGACACATCAGTTGTAATGGATAAAATATCCACACTTAAGGTCAGCACTCCTACTCCGTTGATTGGAATAGCCTGATGGATGGTCAGGATGTTGGTATGATATTTCGCGAAAATATTAAGAACTGATGAAATGATTCCCGGCGTGTCTCTCATCACAATGACACAGGTAATGTTTCTTCCATGCTTACTGTCATGGAATGGGAAAATATCATCTTTATATTTATAGTAGGAGCTTCTACTGATTCCTACTTCATTGGTTGCTTCCTGGATGGTCTTTTCCGGGTCTGCGTCTAAAAGCTTCTGCACTTCAACGACCTTTAATAAAACCTCTGGAACCGCCTTTTTTCTAATTACATAATATTTCGTCTTTTCAGACATGATAACCTCCATCTGGTAATTTTGTCTTTTTCACAAACACAAGTGTCCGTCAGAAACAAATACTATCATGTTTTAAATAAA
>JAZUED010000183.1:0-1870 GCA_045640005.1 Candidatus Fimousia sp. | reverse complement strand
CAAAGCTTAATGTCTGATTTTCAGTAATAGTAATTAAATCTTTTACTACTGCCATAATCGATTCCTCCTAGAATTTTGATACTTTCATTATATATGATTTGTTGCCTTTAATCTAGTTAATATCTCTAGTTCTTGTTCTTTTCAAATGCAAGTTCTTTATTCTTGATTCGAAGGTTAATGAGGTCACCAGCACCCACTTCTCCCTCTAAAATAAAGTCTGCTAATTTGTCTTCTATATCTGTCTGAATGAGACGACGAAGTGGTCTTGCACCATATTTTTCATCGTAGCCTTTTTCTGCAAGATAGTCATATACATAACGTGAAACCTTCAATGTAATATCTAAGTTTTCCTTTGCACGATGAATGAGATCTGCCATCATAATCTTTGCAATATCACGCACTTCTGCTTTATTTAAGGATCTAAATACCATAATCTCATCGATACGATTTAAAAATTCCGGCTTAAACATCTGGCGTACTTCCTGCATAACCGCAGATTTCATCTTTTCATGGTTGATATCTGCGTTACTAGCAGCACCAAATCCAAGATTTTTCGGTGCAATGATACGATTTGCTCCTGCATTCGAAGTCATGATCATAATGGTATTCTTAAAGTCTACTGTGCGTCCCTGAGAATCGGTAATTCGGCCATCATCAAGCACCTGTAATAAGATGTTAAATACATCCGGATGCGCTTTTTCAATTTCATCAAAAAGAATAACGGAATATGGCTTTCTTCGAACCTGTTCGGAAAGCTGTCCACCATCTTCAAAGCCTACGTATCCTGGAGGAGATCCAATAAGTTTTGATACGCTGTGCTTTTCCATATATTCAGACATATCCACACGGATGATTTCTTCTTCAATTCCAAAAACTGCTTCTGCAAGTGCTTTGGAAAGCTCTGTCTTACCAACCCCGGTTGGTCCTAAGAATAAGAAAGACCCAACTGGACGATTCGGATTTTTAAGCCCAACACGACTTCTCTTCACTGCTTTTGATACTGCAACAACCGCTTCATCCTGTCCAATTACGCGCTTATGAAGCAATTTTTCCATATTCTTTAATCGTTTCATCTCGCTTTGCTGAAGCTGGGAAACCGGAATGTTCGTCCACTGTGTGATAACAAGCGCAATATCATCTGCAGTGATTTCACGTACACTCTTCTTGCCCTTCTTTTCCCACTTCGCTTCTAATTTAGTAAGCTTTGCTACGTCTTCTTCTAACAGTGTCTTCGCCTGCTTTGCACTAACGATATCGCCTTCAATTAATTTTGCCTCTACTTCATTAGAGAGTGCCTGGATTTGTTCTTCTAAATCTTTAAATTCCACAGGCTTTGTACGGTTATCCATCGTTTTTCTGGATGCTGCTTCATCAATTAGGTCAATCGCCTTATCAGGTAAGAATCGATCTGCCACATAACGCTTTGAAAGCTTTGCAGCTTCTACTAATGCTTCTTCGGTATAAATCACATTATGATGTTTTTCAAATCTTTCACTTAATCCTTTTAAAATATCAACAGTTTCTTCTACCGTTGGTTCAGCTACATCAATCGGCTGGAAACGACGCTCTAATGCTGCATCTTTTTCAATATGTTTTGTATATTCTGCTCTGGTTGTCGCACCAATGAGCTGGATTTCACCTCTTGCAAGGGATGGCTTTAAAATATTAGACGCATCAATGGCACCTTCTGCGCCACCTGCTCCGATAATCGTATGGATTTCATCAATGAATAAGATGACATCCCCACCTGTTTTTACTTCGTTGATAATCTTCTTG
This sequence comes from Candidatus Fimousia sp., assembly GCA_045640005.1. GTDB lineage: Bacteria > Bacillota > Clostridia > Lachnospirales > Lachnospiraceae > Fimousia. Next base: position 94 of record JAZUED010000183.1, on the reverse strand, counting down.
ATTCGTTCTTCAAATTCACCACGATATTTAGAGCCTGCAACCACGCCTGATAAATCAAGACTGATCAGTCTCTTGCCCTTTAAGTTTTCAGGTA
>JAZUED010000182.1:0-3907 GCA_045640005.1 Candidatus Fimousia sp. | reverse complement strand
GAACGCATTCATTATTGTCTTTTTCCATCAACATCTCATAAATGACATTATTATCGTAACGATATAAATTGCTGATTGAGCTGTTGCCGTTTCCTTCATCAGAACCTACATCTAAGTAGAGACATGTTAACTTGGATAAATCTGCCTCACGAACCAATGCCTGGAACTGTTTTGGATAATACCAGATTGCGCAGGATAAAGCCGCACATTTGCCAAATGTTTCCGGATAAGTGAGTGCTGCATAGAGGGAGATGTTGCCTCCTGCGGAGCTTCCAACAATGGCTGTATCTTCAGGATCTGTTGGATAATTCGCATCGATAAATGGTTTTAACTCATCCTTTAAAAAGTCCACGTAAGCCTTTCCTTCGCCACCGATATTTGGCTCACTTTTGCCTGTTTCCATGATGGTAACAAATTTTTCTGTTTCCCATGGACCATATTCCATCTCGCGCATGCCTGGCTCGAAGTTACAAGGAATTGCTACCATGATCACCTGCTCGTTGTTCCAACGCACATGATCAATAAATCCCCAGCTCTTGCCAAGATAAGCCTGGTCATCAAAAAATGCATTCTGTCCATCATTGATATACATTACTGGATAGCGTCTTCCTGAAGTTTCATAATCATCCGGAAGATAGATCACTACTTCACGTTCCCTCTGTAATGTGTTCATGTAAATGTTCTGTCTAATAATCATCGTTATTTCTCCAATGTAATTTATTCTTTTGATTCGTTTTCATAATTCCCACTAACATTCATTATACCTTTATTTTTCCGCTTCTACAATTCGAATGGAATCATTTTACGGTTCATTGATGACAACGCAAAAACCTTCAAAAATCTACATCATACTTGTTTATAATTTGATTGTATATCCTAGTGCCTGGTGTTATCATTCTAATCGTATTTTAGGAGGAAATTGATTATGACGGAACAGAAAGTGATTCTTACACTAGCTGTCGATGTGGGGCAGGCTCTTTTAGAAAATGGTGCGGAAATCTACCGTGTGGAAGAGACGATTCGCCGTATCATCGAGGCTTATGATTATACAGATTATAATGTTTTTATCTTTTCAAATGGAATTTTCGCGGATTGCGGGGAGGCTTCTGATGAGACGGACACCATTATTCGTCAGGTAAAAACCGGGCCGTTGCATCTGAAAAAAATCAAGGAACTAAATCAGCTCTCGAGAGACATTTGCTCTTTTGCGGTTTCTGTACCTCAGGCGCGAGAAGAACTGAATCGTTGCCATGACATTGGGCCTTACAGTGATAAGATTCAGGCACTGGCATGTGGTGTTGGTTGTGCTGGTTTTATCTACATTATTGGGGCGAGCCCGATCGATTGCATATTTGGATTTTTGATCGGTGCATTTTTACGTGTTTTTACGCTACTCGCGACCAGACATAACATCTCAGGGGTGCTTTTAAATGTCGGAGGAAGCTTCCTTATTACATTGTTTAGTATTTTTGTCGTTGCATTTGTCTACCCAGTGAATCTGGATATGCTTATCATCGGCGGGATTTTTGCCTTGATTCCGGGAACGACCTTTACGACTGGTATTCGTGACTTATTCAATGCGGATTATTTATCGGGATGGTTTCATCTGATCGACGCTTTGATGGGAGCGGCCGAGCTTGCCATCGGAGTTGGAATCGCGTTTTATTTCTTCGGAAGTGTTTTGTAATCAATGAAACGGTATTTATTTGAAAGAAAATTGTGAGGATTTCGTATGACTTTTGTAATTCACTTTATTATGTGTATGCTCGCTACGATTGGTTTTGGAATTGTATTTAACGGGCCAAAAGAAGAGCTTATTTATATCGGATTTTCTGGCGGGGTGTGCTGGATCATCTATCTGTTATTTAATGAGGGCATCGGATGGAATTCTGTGTTATCCATCCTGCTTGCTTCCATCGGCACAACGATTTTCTGTCGTGCCATGGCGGCCTACCGTCGTTGCCCGGTCACCGTTTATCTGCTTGCAGCACTGTTCCCGTTGGTACCCGGCGGCCGCATCTACTACACCGCTTACTACATGTTTATGAAGGATCAGTACCTTTTCATGCACCATGGACTCATGGCACTTGAAATTGCGATGGCCATCGCAGTTGGAATTTCTCTAGGCTTTGGTATTCCACAGGAATTCTTTGGGCTGTTTAGAAAAAGAGGGTAGGAATTAATATTCCTACCCTCTAATGTTTAAATCTTTTCTCCCACAAAATCAAGCATTTCGCTTCGTTCTATCTTTCCTGCTGAATTTCTCGAAGTTCTTCTAAATCTTCTTTCGTTACACCAGTCACATGAAAATATTCTGTCAAGCTGCCAAAGGTAATCTTCCATTCGCCTTCCACGCTGTCATCGAGATGTAAAAATCGTGGTCGCATCTTGTGATCCTCAAAAAAGAAAATGAGTGAATCATAAATATCTTCCACATAGCGGGAATTCATGAGCACGCGCTCCTGCTTGCTGTCGTTGCAAAAATATAAAATCATATTAGAATGTTACAGTCTTTGGAGCTGCTGTGAAGCTGGAAAATGTTGCTGTAGCGTCTTTCATGTAAAGAACTTCTGTATTTTCATCTTCTGGTTTGTACATCGCCTGAAGATTTGGATATTCATCTAACATATGTTTTTTAGGTTCAATGCGGTCATCACGAACTAATGTACAAGCGATACGAACCCATGTCTGTCCGTCAAATGCGGAAATTTCTACTTTACCATTTGCCTGAATCTGTTTGGAAACGTCTTTTACTTTGCCTGTCTGGATATAAAGTTTGTCTTCAAATAAATCAATGGTTCCAAATGGTCTTACTCTTGGCTGATCACCTTCTACTGTTGCAAGGTAATATGTGCCACATTTCTTTAAAAAATCGTATACTTCTTTCATTTCTATATTCCTCCTGAAATTGATTATATTTCATGCCCAACCGCTTCATCGGATGGGAAATTCTTGTTCGATTTCTAATAACATATAATAATTATATCAAAGAATTGCCTTTTTGTCATATCACCTCTATAATGGAATTTGTCTGTGTGACTTTTGGTCACGCAGCGATGAAAAATTGGAGGATTACATTTATGTTATATGGACACTTATCGGCACTTTTTTGTATTCTTGTGTGGAGTACGACTTACATTTCCACTAAAGTTTTATTAGAAGTGCTTTCACCACTGCAGATTCTCGTCATTCGTTTTGTTATCGGGGTGGCTCTTCTTTATGTCATCTATCCTAAACGTATGAAATTCCAGGGAAAGAATGAGTTATACTTTCTTGGATGCGGTTTCTTCGGGGTATTCTTATATTATATGTGCGACAATTTCGCGCTGACCTACACAATGGCATCAAATATCGGTGTCATCATGTCGACGGCTCCGTTCTTCACGGCGATTGCAATGAAGATTTTTTACCGTGACGAAGAAAAGCTTGGCCGTTTCTTCTACTTAGGTTTTGTGCTTGCCATGATCGGAATCTCGCTCATCAGCTTTAACGGAAGTAAACTTTCGGTCAATCCATTTGGCGACTTCTTAGGCATCCTTGGTGCAGCTTCTTGGGCAATGTATTCTGTCTTTTTAAAGAAGGTAAATGCTCTCGGAACGAATACCATCGCGAACACTCGTCGTATCAACAGCTATGGTTTGTTATTTATGATTCCGATGTTTTTGTACTTAAATCACGGTGAGATACCATTTGCCGCAATGCTCGCGCCAAAAGTTGCAGCAAATCTGATTTTCTTAAGTCTGATTGCCTCCGCAATCTGCTTCGTGGCCTGGAACTGGGCTTCCATCAAAATCGGAATTATGGCAACAAGCATCTATATTTACTTAGGTCCGGTCATCACCGTTGTGGCTTCCTACTTCTTAATCCATGAGCCACTTACAAAAATGACCATCGCAGGAACCTTCCT
>JAZUED010000181.1:0-3665 GCA_045640005.1 Candidatus Fimousia sp. | reverse complement strand
CCGGCTGATTAAGTACGATACCGTATTCACATTCAAGACGTTCTTCTACACTCTTTAATGCACGTTCGGCTTCACCGGTTTCTACACCAACACCCGCCATAACGCACATACCCTGAGGTTCAATGAAGATCTGTCCTTCTTCACATACGTGACTTCCAACCGGATTTTCAAATGCATCATAGGCACGAACGAACCATTCGCCGTCCCATCCTGCTTTTAATAATTCTTCTTTCATTAAAGCAACTTCTGCTTCTGCATCTTTTGCTTCATCTTCTAAACCAATGTATCTACAGATTTCTGCATATTCAAGACCATATTTTACAAACATACCACCGATGAATACAGATTCTGCAACTGGCCCTTCCGATGGTCCTGTAATCTGGAAGCTTTCGCCCGGCTCTTCAGAGAAGCAGTTTAAGTTCATACAGTCATTCCAGTCCGCACGACCAATTAATGGAAGATTGTGTGGTCCCTTATGTTCAGCGGTAAATCTGAAACTTCTTCTAAGATGTTCCATTAAAGGAGCAGCCTTTGTAGAATCATTATCAAAATCACACATTTCATCTAAGATTGTGAAATCGCCTGTTTCACGAAGGTAAGCAGCGGTTCCTGCAATAAGCCATAATGGGTCATCGTTAAATCCACTTCCTACATCTAAATTCCCACGTTTTGTCAGTGGCTGATACTGATGGTATGCACTACCATCTTCAAACTGAGTATTCGCAATATCAATGATACGTTCTCTTGCACGTTCCGGAATTAAATGAACGAAACCAAGTAAGTCCTGACAGGAATCACGAAATCCCATGCCACGTCCCATACCACTTTCGTAGTAGCTTGCACTTCGGCTCATGTTAAATGTAACCATGCACTGGTACTGATTCCATACGTTTACGAGTCTGTCTAATTTTTCGTCTTCCGATTTTACCTGTAATACAGATAATAATCCATCCCAGTAAGTTTTAAGTTCGGCAAATGCTTCGTCAAACTGTTCATCTGTCTGAAATCTTGCCAAAAGCTCATCCGCATATTCTTTATTAATAATGCCAGGAGCCACAAATTTCTTATCTTTTGGACTTTCACAATAACCAAGTACGAAAATATAAGAAATGCTTTCTCCAGGTGCAAGATCCTTGTGAAGGTGATGCGCACCGATTGGAGCCCAGCCATGAGCTTCAGAGTTTCTGCATTTACCTTCTTTTACTGCCTGAGGATTATGAGGTCCATTATATAAACCAACGAATTCATCTCTTGCAGTGTCAAAACCATCCACTTTCGCATTTACCGAATAAACGGCATAATGATTACGACGTTCGCGGTATTCCGTCTTGTGGTAAATGGTACTGCCAACGATTTCTACCTCACCGATGGAGAAGTTACGCTGGAAGTTTGTGGAGTCATCCTGTGCGTTCCAGAGACAAAATTCCACATAGCTAAATAAATCTACAGCCTTATCACTTTCTGTTTCGTTGGTCAATGTCACACGTGCCACTTCACAGGTTGCATTCATAGGAACAAATACTTCCTGCTTTGCACGAAGACCATTCTTAGTGGATTCAAAGATGGAATATCCAAGGCCGTGACGACATTCATAAGAATCAAGCTCTGTCTGCATTGGCTGCCATCCTGGATTCCAGATTGTATCTGCCTCTTTAATATAGAAGTAATGCCCATTCTGGTCCATAGGGCTTCCATTATAACGATAACGTGTAAGTCGTAACAGTTTCGCATCTTTATAGAAGCTGTATCCACCTGATGTATTAGAAATCAACGAAAAGAACTCCTGATTACCAAGGTAGTTAATCCATGGTAAAGGTGTCTTAGGTGTTGTAATTACGTACTCTCTGCGCTGATCATCGAAGTATCCGAACTTCATAAAAATCACCCTTCTTTCCTATTATAATTATTTCTTTTCGATATAAATTGTCGTATTAACCTGTTCGGACTATGTCAATCGTTTCACTTAATCGTTTTCGTCCGACATTACTCTAATTATAGTATTTTACTGAATAAATTGCAAACAAAATCAGAATTTATTGCACAAATGTGCTATGTTTTTTTGTTAAAATATTGTTTTTTGATAACTTTACTAAAAATCACAACTTTTTTATTGCAATCTTGTACATATTGGTGTATATTTAAACTACGAAAACGATTAAGTTGTTTCGAATCTTTCATTTTACTAATTTCTAGCAGGGGGAAACGATATGGCTTCATTAAAAGACATCGCGAAAGCTTGTGGCGTTTCTACTGCCACGGTTAGTAAGGCACTCAATGACCAGAGTGACATCAGTCAGGCTACAAAAGAAAAGGTGAAGAAGGTTGCTAAGGAACTTGGCTACAGACCAAATTTAGCTGCCAAGGCCTTAAAGACCAAGAGATCACAGAATATCGGAGTCTTATTTGTAGATGACAATCGTAGCGGTTTGACTCATGACTATTTCGCAGACGTACTTGATAATTTCAAGAAAACCGTCGAAGAAAAAGGGTATGATATCACCTTTATTAACTGTTCTAAGACAGGCCCTAACAACATGTCCTATTTAGAACATGTCAGAAGCAAAGGATTTGACGGCGTAGCAATCGCTTGCATCAACTTTGATTCACCAGAAGTTAAGGAATTAGTTGACAGTGATATCCCAATCGTAACCGTTGATTACGTGTTTAATAATGTATCCGCTGTTTTATCCAACAATGCACAGGGTATGACAGAATTGATGGAATACATTTTAGACAAGGGTCACACAAAAGTAGCTTATATCCACGGTGCTGCTTCTGCAGTAACCAACAACCGATTATCTGCATTTCACAGAACTACATTATTAAGAGGAATTGAAGTTCCGGACGAATACATTTTAGAAGCTCCGTACAGAGATATCAAAGCTGTCTATTCTAAAACAAAGATGCTCCTTGAACTTCCGGATCCTCCAACCTGTATTTTGTTCCCCGATGATTTTTCCGGTATCGGTGGTTTGAATGCAATCCGAGAAAAGGGACTTCGTATCCCTGATGATATCTCAGTTGCAGGATATGATGGCATTAAGATCAGCCACTATTTAGAACCACAGCTTACCACTTATTCTCAGAACACTGCAATGATCGGTCATGAACTTGGAAGAAAGCTCATTGATCACATTGAAAATCCGAAAACCACCTTAGTCGAGAACTTGTCCGTAACCGGACATGTGCGAGAAGGAAGATCTGTCAAAGACCTTTCAAAACAAAACAATTAGTTTTTGGGAAATCCGAAATAAGCTCAGGAGGTATTATTTAATGAGAAAGAAATTATTAAGCCTTGGTTTAGCATCTCTTATGGCGCTTTCATTAGTTGCTTGTGGCGGCGGCAACAAAGCTGAAGAAGCTACTATGACAGATGATGGTAAAGTGTTAAACATTCAGGTATGGAACGACGAATGGAAAACTAGAGTAGAAGATTATTATCCAGGTTATGAAAAAGTTGATGAAAACACTGGTAAAATCGGTGATGTTGACGTAGTTTGGACAGTTACTCCTAACGCTGACAACGCATATCAGAATCACTTAGATGACGTATTAGGCAAACAGGCTGACGCTGATGCTGATGATAAAGTAGATATCTTCTTAATCGAAGCTGACTACGCTTTAAAATATGTTGATTCTTCCGCATCTTTATCTATGGATGATTT
>JAZUED010000180.1:0-7501 GCA_045640005.1 Candidatus Fimousia sp. | reverse complement strand
TCATGTAGTTCCACTTCAGCAGTTTTTCATACTGTGCTCTCGTATCCATGTCGCGGTAAATGCCTTCGTCATCGACTTCTAGGTTTGTGATTGGAACGCCTGAGTTTTGAATTGCTCCACTTAAGCCTCTTGGGCCATCATAATCATACAGCTTTTCTGCCATCTCTGTAAGGAGCTTGATCGGATGTCCATTCTCACCGTGGCAGACGGTACGAATAATTGGTGCATCAATTCTCATAACCTGTCTTAAGGTCTCTGGCATAATCGCCGGAACGTCGATTGGAAGTATCATAAATCGTTCACAGTCATTCTTAATCGCATCGATTCCAATTCTGATTGAATCAAACATCTGAGTAGATTCATACCGTTCGTTTTTTACAAATCGAACGCCAGTAAAAAAAAGATGCTGTTTTAATTCTTCAGCACGAAATCCAGTCACAACGACAATCGGATCAACACCTTGATCCTTTAACATGGAAATCATATGAAGGGCTACAGTGGAATTCCCAAAAGGCAGCATCGGTTTAAATGCTCCCATTCTCGAGGATAAGCCTGCAGCAAGTACAATTGCACCTGTTGTTTTCATTGATTTTCCCCCTTTAATAATCTATAATTATCTTATCAGACATCAGATAACTAATAAAGACTTTTTTGTTGATTTTTCTATATTTTATCACTATTTTGTGGTTTGATGTAAGTAATAATGGTATATTTTACTAAATTTTTGAATGTTCAATCGTAATTGATTTATTTGTTGTGATCGATTCACGATTGCTTTATGGAGGCTATATTTATGAAGACATTAGTGATTGTCGGAGCCGGACAGTTTGGACGTTCTGTCATCGGCCTGATCAATAGAAGTAATTATGATATTTTAGGTTTTGCAGACAACAGTGAGAAGCTTCAAGGTAAGAATCTTGCAACTCCACTAGGTGATGTATCCGTTTATTCTATGGAAGATGCTGTTGCTAAAACTCCGGATGTAATGCTCATTTCCGTTACAGATTCAAAAAGAGGACGCCAGTTAGAAGAACAAATATTAGGTATTGGTTACACTGGTAAAATCACATTTTTACGTGATTTATATCAATTATTGGACGTTCGTTCTGCCACACTCGCACGCATTGTGGACCGCATCAATCATATTGCTATTCCTGGTGCAATCGCAGAGCTTGGGGTGTATAAGGGAGATACCGCATGGCAGTTGAATGTTTTATTCCCAGATCGTAAGTTATATTTATTTGATACATTTGAGGGATTTGATGTTAAAGATATCGAAGCTGAGATTTCCGGTGATTTTTCTCGCGCACAGGAAGGAGACTTTGCCGATACTTCACTTGATTATGTTATGAGTCGAATGGCATATCCAGACATGATTGATGTTCGAAAAGGATTTTTCCCTTCTACTTCTGAAGGCTTAGAGGATGAGAATTACGCTTTGGTAAGTCTTGATGCGGATCTTTACGCTCCAATCCTTGCAGGTCTTGAATATTTCTATCCAAGACTTTCTAGTGGTGGCATGATTGTACTTCATGACTTTAATAATACTCGTTTCCGTGGAGCAAAGCAGGCTGTGCTTGATTACGAGGCTGCACATGGCCCACTTCTTCTCGTTCCACTTTCTGACCTGCACGGAACGGCAGTAATTGTGAAAGGGTAACTCGGTAACATATACATCTATTAAAAGGGAGTTTGACCATTCAAACTCCCTTTCTTTATCACTTATCTTTTCTTATTCTATTTTTCATATTTCTTTTTTATGGTTTCAAGCAATATCTCCGACGCTTTACTAATGACTCGTTCTGGATCATAAGCCAGACAAATGTATCTCTTTTGAATGTTTTCATGCAATTTCACCGAAAATACGTCTTTTTCCAGTTTTGGTACCATACTTTCCGGGATAAAACCAATTCCCAGTCCTGTCTTTACCATAGGCAACACCTGATCCATGGTCGCGGTATTGATCATGGGTTCAAACAACAGTCCTCTTTCTGAAAATAACATCTCATGATGTTTTCTTGTAGACGTTCCTGTAGAAAGTGAAATCCATGGATATTTCATCAAATCCGTAAAGGAAAAACTTCCACAACTTAATTCCTTATAATTATTCCCAGCATACAGGAACTCCGTCACTGGACAAAGATTGTGACAGATTAGGTGGTGGCCGCCTGGAATCGGAGTTGTGACCAGTGCAAAGTCATTGTCCCCTCTGATCACGGAATCGATGGCCGCCTGGGTGGAATCATTGGAAATCTGCAGATGAATCGCTGGGTGTTCTTCCCGATATTCCTTTAAGACAGGAAGCAATACTTCATGAAGAGCAATCTCACTGACGCCAATGGACACATTTCCCACCTTTAATTCCTGTAAATGCTTCATCTCAATCTCTGCTGCAAAAAACTGCTTGATTCCTTTTTCGATATGAGCATATAATTTTTTTCCTTCTTCCGTAAGCATTACGCCTCTTTTTGACCGGATAAAAAGGGTCTGTCCCAACTGACTTTCTAAGTTATTCATAGCCCTTGTAATGTTAGGCTGACTTGCGCCAAGTTCTCTTGCAGCCTTTGTAAAACTGCCATTCTTACCAACATAATAAAAGATTTTATAATAATCATAGGAAATGTTCATGCAACCCACTCCTCTTATATATTTTTGATATGAATCATATATCATTTATATCGTTTACTTATATATCTGTAATGATTATAATACACATAGACCATTAGAAAAAGGAGATTTTTTATGAATAAAGATTTAACTGTGGGAAATCCGCAAACGGTATTGTGGAGGTTCTGTCTCCCACTTTTTGGTTCCATAATCTTTCAACAGATGTATAATATTGCCGATTCTCTTGTGGCCGGCAAATTCATTGGAGAAAATGCTCTTGCCGCGGTGGGAAACAGCTATGAAATCACACTTATATTCATAGCATTTGCCTTTGGCTGTAATATCGGATGTTCTGTTATCACTTCGAGATATTTTGGTGCGAAGGACTATCCGAATATGAAGTCAGCAGTTTCTACTTCTATGATTTCAAGTGCCATTATTTGTGCGCTTTTAATGTTTATTGGAATCTTTTTCGGAAGTACCCTGCTTTCTATGATCCACACACCTACAGAATTATTTGCTGACTCGAAATTATATCTTGATATTTATGTGCTTGGATTACCGTTCGTATTTTTCTATAATATCTCGACCGGTATTTTCTCTGCGTTAGGGGATTCGAAAACTCCATTTTACTTCTTAGCAGTTTCATCCGTTGTAAATATTGGAGTGGACATCTATTTTGTTCGTAATCTCCATATGGGAGTTGCTGGTGTTGCATGGGCGACATTTCTATGTCAGGGAGCAAGTTGTATTTTAGCACTTGTAATCGTTTTGAAGCGTCTTCGTGAGATTAAGATTACTTCAAAGGCTACGCTGTTTTCTGGCAAATTGTTTGGTCAGTTTATTAAGATTGCCGTTCCAAGTATCTTGCAGCAAAGTTTTATCTCGATTGGAAATATCATTATTCAGGGTGTTATCAATGGATTTGGTGCCGGTGTAATTGCAGGATATGCAGCAGGCGTGAAGCTTAACAATCTTGTAATTACTTCCTTTACAACAATCGGAAATGGTGTTTCTAATTATGCTTCCCAAAATATCGGAGCGAAAAAGTACCCTCGTGTCAGTGAAGGCTTTAAGGCTGGGGTCAAGCTTGTCTGGTGTTTAAGCGTTCCTTTATGCTTACTGTACTTTATCTTCCCACACACATTGCTTCGTTTCTTCTTGGATACTCCATCCTATGATGCTCTTCATTCCGGAACGATGTATCTTAGAATTTTAGCTCCATTCTACTTTGTAGTTTCTGCGAAACTTGTTTCAGATGGAATTTTACGAGGCGCAGGACTGATGAAAGACTTCATGACAGCAACATTTACCGACCTTGTACTTCGAGTAGTGCTTGCAATCGTGTTATCAAAGACTTTCTTAGGATATACAGGTATTTGGTGTGCATGGCCAATCGGCTGGAGCATCGCAACTGTTATGTCTATCCGCTTCTTCAGCCAGGGTAAATGGGGAAAGGAATAGGGAATTTTCTAAAAAGGGGCTGTCCCAGGTGCAACAGCCTTTTTCTTTTGGGTTATTAATAATTCTTCTATTGTTAATTCAATTTCTTCTCATAATCTGTTTCATTTTACTAAACTTAAAGAAATATACATAAAATGCGATGCTTGTGATTCCCCAGGAAATTGGATAGCTGTTCATCATAGTATACATGTTGTTACTCATCGGCAATACAACAATAATCCAGACACTTCGAATCAAACATACTCCGACTGCACCAATGATCATCGGGATCAAGGTATCTCCGGCACCACGAAGCACACCGGTTAGGATTTCTATACTGACAAATAAAATATAAAATCTTGTCAGGTATCGCATCATCGCAACTCCGATTTGATTTACCATTGGATCTTTTGAGAACAATGGGAATAACCACGGTGAAATCATGTATACAACAATACTAATCAAGATTGATGCTGTAAATGCCTGAAAAAGATTAACACAGACACTTCTTCTAACTCGATCAAATTTCTCTGCACCTATATTCTGCCCGACAAATGTTGTTCCGACAATTCCAAAAGCGCTCACGGTCATCCAGAAAACACCATCTATCTTATAATACGTAGCCCAAGCGGCAACTGTATCCGTATCTAATCCATTCACTGCAACCTGAATAAGGATATTTGACACGCCATAAGTAAGAGAGGTGATTCCCGCTGGAAGTCCAACACGAACCATCTGCTTTAACATCTGAAAATCGATCTTAATCTTTGATATGATCAGACGATAGGAATCTGTCTGACGAATCATAATATATACAACCAAAATTGCACTTACAAGCTGCGAAAGAATAGTTGCCAGAGCTGCACCAAAAACGCCCATCTGAAACTGCATGATAAAAATGATATCCAAAACAACATTTAACACGCAGCATACTACTAAAAAGATAAATGGTCGTCTGGAATCTCCTACCGCTCTTAAAATACCAGATCCGACATTATAAATCAGATTTCCGATCATCCCCGCAAAATAGACTCTTAAATATATAATCGACATTGGAATCGTCTCTTTCGGAGCCTTCATAAGTTGTAGCATCTGTGGTGCAAATGCAATTCCTATAACGGTAATCATCACGCCACAAATCAAAGAAAATGCAATAACCGTATGAACCGCCTTTGAAACATTTCCCCGGTCATTTGCCCCATAATACTGAGAAACCAAAACTGCAGCACCGGATGACAGTCCCACAAAAAATCCAACAATCATCATAACGATCTGCCCACTTGAAGCAGCAACTGCGGAAAGGGCAATTTTGCCTAAATATCGGCCTACAATAAGGGCATCCGCAATATTATATATTTGCTGAAAGATAGAACCAAACAGGATTGGGAAGAAAAAGATCAACATCTCCTTACCGATTTTACCATCTGTAATCGGATTATAGGAATGTTCCTTTGTATTCATACTAATCCTTCTTTCTTATGCATTTTGATGAATGCACTTTTTTATTTAGTCCCAATATATTTTGATTTATTATTTCTTCTTGCTCTGCATAGATAGAAGCTTATCTAAGTATACAGATTTAAACTGCTTGCTGGCAAGCCCCTGCTGAATTGGTGGAAGTTTTAAGATTGTTCCAAGCACAGCTGCTAAAGCACGATGGTTTGCAAATGCCTGGTTATCAAATATTAAGTTCTGTAATTTCCCTTTTTCAATAGCTTCTACGACAAAACGATGTGTGCTGTTTACCGGAGTAACAACTTCGATTGGCCTTCTCTGTAGAGTAATCGCCTTAGTAGGACAATTTCTTGCACAAATTCCACATCCTAAGCAAATGGATTCATCCACTTTTGCTTTTTTATCTACTTTGGAAATAGCAAGGATTGGGCATAATTTTTCACATTTACCACAGCCAACACATGCACTCTCACTAATCTTTGGAATATAATTGGTTGTCGCAATTGGCTGTACCGGACTAAACTTTCTTGCTGCTCCAAGTGCTTCACAGCAACAGCCACAGCAGTTACACATAAATGCTGGATCCTGGCGTACATTTTCACCGATCTGAACTAAATTATAGTCATAACACATAGCGAGAATATCTTTTGCTTCTGATTTATCAATGATTCTTGTATATCCGCCATGTTCAGATAAAGAACGAGCGATGTTATTAAAAGATAAACAGGTTTCAAGTGGAGCATTCAGCTCACAATCAATACCAAGATGCAGGTTCTTGTGTCGACAGTAACAGGTTCCAACACCAATATATTCTGCTTCTTCAATGATTTGAGTCGCACGTTCATAATCTAAAATGTGATTTCCCTGTTCAGTCATAAGCACAGGTTCCTGAACAAATACTCGCATCATCGGAGTTTCTACATTCACGAATAAATCTTTGATGAAGTCTTCTTCTACATTCAGATACTGATGAAATAATTCGCTTAAGTATTTCTGGTCAATGTCACCTCTTGTACGCATTAAGGCAAATTCAAAAAATCCGATCATTGGAGGTGGCATAACAAATCGTCTTGTTCCTTCAAAGGAAGAATCCACTAAAAGTCCTTTTTCACAAAGATGATCTAATAATTTTTCAGCCTTTGCTTCAGTTGTATTCCAGATTCTTGCCGCTCTTTTTAAGGAAAACGGACGAACCGGAAGCATGGAAACCCATTTCGCTTCTTTTTCAGTAAATAATACTTGTAAAATCTTATATAATGTTTCAGACTGTGGTGCACCAAACGTAAACCAGTTGATTCGGTCTGATAAATTCTTATATGCATCTTTCGATGTTAAATGTCCCATATGATTTTCTCCTGTAATTTTTTTATTATCAAATAATATAGCTTTAAAATATATTATACCGTTATTTCAGGAGAAAACCAAGGTTAATTAAATGGAAGTTCTTCTTCGATGCTATCTGGAATTTCCATAAAATCATCCTTTGCAGATGCAGGATTAGGTGTTGATTTGTTCGCATCGCTATTTGAAGATTCACATACACTATTAGTCGAGGTTGATCCCGTCGCTTCGCTACCTGTAGAAGCATTTGCACTAGAGCCACTACTTGAACTTGCACTTGAGGTCGCATTGTAACTACTACCGCTTGCTCCCTTGCTCTCCGCGAATTCCTGCTCTTCGACTACTACATCTGTCGTATAGACTTTGTTACCATCCCTGTTCACATAACTTCCCGTCTGGATGCGTCCGGTGATAGCGATTTTAGTGCCTTGCTTTAGATACTTCTGTGCAAATTCTGCATTACGACCAAATGTCACACAGTTGATAAAGTCCGCTGTTGGCTCATTCTCTCTTCGATATCTGCGGTCTACAGCCAGCGTATAACGACCAAATGCTACTGGATTTGCTCCAGCTGTATAGCGAACTTCAGGGTCTCTTGTTAAACGTCCAATTAAAACTACTTTATTCATACTCTGCCTCCTGAAAATTAGAAATA
>JAZUED010000179.1:0-1867 GCA_045640005.1 Candidatus Fimousia sp. | reverse complement strand
CGACCATGAACATGAGCACGACGACCACTGTGATTGCGGCCACAACCACGACCATGAACATGAGCACGATGACCACTGCGATTGCGGTCACGACCATCATCACGATGATGACGAAGATGAACATACACACCATGATCATACGGAAGAAGACGCTGTTGAAGAGACAGACGAACACGATCACGAAGAACATCATGACCACGAAGAACACAATGAACATCACGAAGAAGAAAATGTTGATTTAAAGAAAAAAGACAGCCGTTTATTCATCGGAATCGGCATTGCAATCATTGCCTTTGTAGCAGGACATTTTCTTCACAGTAACAACCTGCGACTCATCATTTACTTAATCGCATATCTCGTACTTGCAAAAGACATTATTTTAGAAGCAATTCATGGAATCGGCCGTGGACAGATATTTGACGAAAACTTCCTTATGTCTATTGCAACACTCGGTGCATTACTGATCGGAGAATATCCAGAAGCATTAGGCGTTATCCTTTTCTACCGTATTGGAGAAGCATTTGAAGAACACGCCGTTGAAAAGAGCCGCAAGTCCATTATGGATGCCGTTAATATGAGACCCGAAACCGTACTTCAGGTTCACGGAGATCACACACACGAAATCCCGGCAGAAGATGCAACCGTTGGCATGACTATTTTAGTTCGTCCAGGCGACCGCATTCCGTTAGATGGTATCATCGTTGATGGCGAAACACAGCTTGACACTTCTGCGCTTACCGGCGAACCAGTTCCTGTATTAGTAAAAGAAGGCGACGAAATCTTATCTGGCTGTGTAAATCAGACTGGTGTTATTAAATTAGAAGTAACAAAACCTCTTTCCGAATCCATGGTTACAAGAATTATGGAATCCATGGAAGATGCAGCGGCAAGCAAGCCTAAGATGGACCGCTTTATCACTCGTTTTTCCAAAATTTACACACCAATCGTTGTTTTCGTGGCTTTAGCAACTGCTATTATCCCATCCATGATGACAGGTGCCTGGGATCACTGGGTATACACTGCACTTACATTCTTAGTAATCAGCTGTCCATGTGCCCTTGTATTAAGTGTTCCGCTCTCCTTCTTCTCTGCGATTGGACTTGGATCCCGCCAGGGTATCTTATTCAAAGGCGGTGCTTCTTTAGAAGTATTAAAAGATGTACAGGCAGTAATCATGGACAAAACCGGAACTATTACAGAAGGAAACTTTGTTGTTTCTTCTATCCATCCGGTAGACAATGTAAAAGAAGACGAATTACTTGCCATGGCAGCAACCTGTGAACAGAATTCTACTCATCCAATCGCAAAGAGTATTCTTACTGCTGCTGCAGAAAAAGGCATTTTATTAACAGAAGCTACTTCTATTATCGAAGAAGCAGGACACGGAATCGAAGCCGTAATTGGCGACCATACATTATTATGCGGAAATCATCGTTTAATGGATGAGCACGAAATTGTAATCCCTGAATTAGAATCTTTATACGGCACAGAAATCCTTCTTGCCATTGACGGATTATATGCCGGACGCATTTTAATCTCCGATACAATCAAAGATGACTCTGAAGCTGCTATTTCTGAACTGAATAAAACTGTGGCAACCATTATGTTAACTGGTGATTCTGAAGAAAGTGCGAAGGTAATCGCAGAAAAAACAGGTGTAACCAAATTCTTTGCAAAACTTCTCCCTGATGATAAACTTAATTTATTACAGGAAGCACGTGAAGAATACGGTCCGGTTATGTTTGTCGGCGATGGTATCAACGACGCGCCTGTACTTGCTGGCGCAGATGTGGGTGCAGCAATGGGCAGCGGAGCAGATGCAGCCATTGAAGCGGCAGATGTGGTATTTATGACATCCTCCATGGAT
>JAZUED010000178.1:0-6221 GCA_045640005.1 Candidatus Fimousia sp. | reverse complement strand
ACCATTTCTTAAGGCAAATGTTTCGATCACCTGATTTACTTCTGGTTCCTGCTTCATATAGACCACTGGTTTTTTCGGTTTGATGATGCCTGCCTTTTCGGCAGCAATCAATTCTAAAGTATCTCCAAGAATTTTTGTATGATCAAGACCTACAGATGTGATAATAGATACTTCTGGATCAACCACATTGGTAGAATCAAGAAGGCCACCTAAACCACACTCTAAGATGACACAATCAACCTTCTGGTCTGCAAAATAGCACATGGCCATAACAAAACAATATTCAAAAAAGTTCAGAGCCGGATGCTCTACGGCCTCTATTTTACCAAGATAATCTGCAAAATCTTCATCAGAGATATCAACTCCATTGACCTTCATACGCTCATTGATGCGCACAAGATGTGGAGAAGTAAAAAGAGCGGTTTTGTAACCGCCTTTTTGCAAAATGGAATCCAGAAACGCACATACGGATCCCTTTCCGTTGGTTCCCGCAACGTGAAAGAATTTTAATGTACGCTCTGGATTTCCTAATAATTTCAATACTTTATTCAGATTATCATTGGAAGCATCAGATGAGAAATATGGAATCTCTTTAAAAAATTTTACCGCTTCCTTATAATTCATGAAAATCTCCTGTTATTCTGATCGAACTATGATTTATAACTACTTTATTATTATATAGAACAAACAGATTCTATTATTTGCTTAATGCTGCAAGACGTTCTTCAACCTGAGCTAACATCTGTGTGTATTTTTCAAGTTTTTCACGTTCTGCTTCTACTTTTGCTGCTGGTGCTTTGCTTACGAATCTTTCGTTATTAAGCATTCCGTTACAACGTTTGATTTCGCCCTGAAGTTTCTTCTGTTCTTTTGCAAGACGTTCTAATTCTTTCGCGATATCTACCAATTCAGCAAATGGCATGTAGATCACTGCTTCTGGAATTACAGTAGATACAGCATCATCAGCGATACCAGTCTTGTCATTCTGAACGATTACTTCACTTGCATAACCAAGTGTTGCGAAGAATACTTCACCGTCTTTGAATGTCTTCTGTACTTCTTCATTTTCAGATACTACATAAACTGTTGCTTTCTTCTTAGGAGAAACGTTCATTTCTGCACGGATGTTACGGATACCGCGTACAGCTTCTTTGATTGTTTCAACTGCTTTTTCATCTGCAGAGAAATCCCATTCTTCTTTAAATGTTGGCCAGGAAGCTAACATGATGGATTCTTCACCTGTTAAGTTGCAGTAAATTTCTTCAGTGATGAATGGCATAAATGGATGTAACATCTTTAAGGATTCCGCTAAAACTGTCTTTAATGTCCATAAAGCTGCTGCCTTTGTTTCGTCTGCATCATTGTAGAGACGAGGTTTAACCATTTCGATGTACCAGTCACAGAATTCTTCCCAGATAAAGTCGTTGATCTTCTGAACAGCGATACCAAGGTCGAATTTTTCCATGTTTTCAGTCACTTCTTTTGCAACGGAGTTAAATTTAGAGATGATCCATTTATCAGCGGATGTTAAATCGTCTAAAGTAACATCGGCAAAATCAGTTTTGTCAAAGTTCATCATCATGAAACGGGATGCGTTCCATACTTTGTTTGCGAAGTTACGGCTTGCTTCAACTCGTTCCATATAGAAACGCATGTCATTACCAGGAGCATTACCAGTAACTAATGTAAATCTAAGTGCATCTGCACCATACTGATCGATGATTTCAAGTGGGTCAATACCATTGCCAAGAGACTTACTCATCTTACGTCCTAAGGAGTCACGAACTAAACCGTGGATGAGAACTGTGTCAAATGGAGATTTGCCAGTCTGTTCGTAAGCGGAGAATACCATACGAACTACCCAGAAGAAGATGATGTCATAACCAGTTACTAATACGCTTGTTGGGTAGAAGTAATCCATTTCTTCTGTCTTTTCCGGCCAGCCAAGTGTGGAGAATGGCCATAATGCGGAGGAGAACCATGTATCTAAGCAATCTTCATCCTGTACGATGTGTGTACCGCCACATTTTGGACAAACATCAGGAGCTCCACCACGCTGAACGATAATTTCACCACAATCTTCACAGTAGTAAGCTGGAATTCTGTGTCCCCACCATAACTGACGGGAGATACACCAGTCACGAATGTTATTTAACCAATGTAAGTATGTTTTGGAATATCTGTCAGGAACGAATTTTAAGTCGCCTGTTTCAATTGCTTTGATCGCTGGTTTTGCAAGCTCTTCCATTGCAACGAACCACTGATCCTTGATCATAGGTTCAACTGTTGCTTTACATCTGTCATGAGTACCTACTGCATGTACATGATCTTTTACTGCAACTAAAAGTCCAAGTTCATCAAGATCTTTTACGATCTGAACACGAGCTTCGTAACGTTCTAAGCCTGCATATTTGCCACCTAATTCGTTGATTGTTGCATCATCATTCATAACACAGATTTCAGGAAGGTTATGACGTTTACCAACTTCAAAGTCGTTAGGGTCATGAGCTGGTGTGATTTTAACGCAGCCTGTACCAAATTCTTTATCTACATATTCATCTGCAACGACAGGAATCTGACGGTCGCATAATGGTAATTCAAGCATCTTGCCAATTAAGTGCTGATATCTTTCATCGGATGGATGAACAGCTACTGCTGTATCACCTAATAATGTTTCAGGACGTGTAGTTGCAATTTCTACAACTTCATCACTTCCAACTACAGGGTAGTTGATGTGCCAGAAATGACCAGCCTGGTCTTCATGTTCTACTTCTGCATCAGAGATAGTTGTCTGACATACAGGACACCAGTTGATGATCTTAGATCCTTTGTAGATGTATCCTTTTTCATATAAGTTACAGAATACTTCTTCTACTGCTTTAGAACATCCTTCATCTAATGTAAAACGTTCTCTGTCCCAGTCACAGGCAGAACCTAATTTTTTAAGCTGAGATACGATTGTTCCGCCGTATTCTTCTCTCCAGTCCCATGCATATTTTAAGAATTCATCACGGGATAAATCAGACTTGTTGATACCCTGAGATTTTAAGTTTTCTACTACTTTAACTTCTGTTGCGATTGCTGCATGGTCAGTACCTGGCTGCCATAATGTGTTAAAGCCCTGCATCTTTTTAAAACGGATTAAGATATCCTGTAAAGTATTATCAAGAGCATGTCCCATATGTAATTTACCTGTGATATTTGGAGGTGGAATTACGATTGTAAATGGTTCTTTGCTTCTGTCTACTTCTGCATGGAAATACTTATTATCCATCCATTTCTGATATAATCTGTCTTCGATTTCAGACGGATTATAGTTTTTTTCTAATTCTTTGCTCATTTTATTTATTTTCTCCTCTTATTTCTAGAATGTTTTTTCATAATATTTTATTCTGCTGTTTCCACAGTTTCTACCAGATATTCATCTAACTGTCTCATCTTTAAGTTGACCGCATCGGTAAATGCTGCCTCATACTTTTCATCCAGGAAGATCTCTGGTATATATGCGTAAATGTCTTTCTGCTTGAACTGCAGGATTTCCATAATCGCATAGTAATCTGTCTGAGCTTTCATCCATTCAGGATGATCTTTAAGCCTTGTAATCGTTCTTTCCACAGCCGGGAAGGACGCCCAGCTCTTTTCATTAAGAGCGCCATATACAATTTCAAACTTCTTTTCTAAGAAGGATATGTATTCTTTATCATTTTTGAGGATTTCTTCATTCAGATAAATATCCTCTTCGAGACGTTCAATCTCATCATCCTCGTAACGTCCATCGGCTAATTCACGGTACTGTCGATAATAATAAACACTTGCTACAACCGGCACGACGACTAGCAAAATAGCAAGCACGGCTGGCTCTAATCGATGGAAACGGAGTAATAAGAGATGCAGGATAATCATGATAAAGGAGATGACACCACATCCCATAAAGGTAAACATCGCTTTCTTCTCTTTTTCGATATCCTTGCTTTCTCTCTCAATAATTCTTCTGATGTCTCGCTTATTGCGTTCAATCTGACTTTCGACCTGTTTGATTTCTCGTTCTGTATCACGGACCGCTTTCATATCATCGCGGATTTCCTGACGCTTCGCGAGAAGAATCATCTTATCTTTTCTATTAATATTACCTTCGCAGACCTCGTCCCATAGCTTTTCCTGTATCTGATGGTATCTGTAGGCCTTTTCAATGAGCACAATAAGCTCTTCATCGGACATCTCCACTAACTGACCCATATCTTCACGGATTTCCTGGATAAAGCCGATTTCTCGATTGCAAAGATCTATCAATTCATGTTTTAAATCCATTCGTCAACCTCTCTGCGATATTGTTCTTTCATTTCTTCAATTCGGTTCTTTTTCTGATATGCTGCCTTAGTTCCAGAACCTTTTGCAAATGCTTCCTTCAAAGCATCCCATTCCTGTTTAAAAGCGGGATACTCGGTTCCTGCAGTAATCTTGACCGCGCTAAACTCTCCCTGCAGCATCAAAATTCCAAAGTATGCATATTGCGCTTTCTTCTTGCCCCCGATTTTATAGGATTGCATAAAGAAATGTGCTGCGCTGTCTAAATCTCCTAAATGAGCATAACATACCCCGATATTATAACACACTCTTGCATCTTTTTGAAATACATTTGTCTGTTTATAGCATCTTAATGCGGTTTCATATCTTTTTTGTTTTAAATATTCATCTCCAAGACGTGATTTTCTCGTTGCAGCATCTAAAGTCATATGACGATCGTACTTTTTCATCAGATTTGCAACTTCCTGTGGGAGAAAATAGTTTCTGCAGGAGATCAGTCTTTTCAAACGATCTTTATCATTATTAAGAAGCTTCCAGTCTGTCTCAATATCGCGGATTCCAAGATCATTGATGACAAATCGAAGTAAATCATCCGGAATTCCTTCTTCCACAAAGAAAATAAAATACTCTTTAATATAGTAGCACATCTCTTCATAGGTAGAGATTTCCTGGTGGAAGGCGGTAAAGGTATAGCTGTTTGTCGCTTCTTTGGTTTCACATAAAATAATTGGTCCCATATAATCACCTTCCTGTTATGGATGGAAGCTTGTATTCTTCTTCAAATATCATGCCGGCTCCGGCTCTTGTCTTACCAAATCCCATATCAGACACACGAATCTTAATCGTATGAATACCTGTACAGGAAATTTCGATACGAAGCTTGGTCGTTCTCATCGGATTTGCACTCTTAAATTTCAGTGGAAGCTTTAACGTTATCTTCTCCTGATTCAAGGAATTCTTGCCTTCAATCATAAGCTCCTCACACTCATCCACAAATACATCCACATATCCCTTTGTTAAAAACCAGAAATTACCGGACTGGATAATCGGTGCAAATACATCTTTTTTGCCATGATGATAGGTTCTGATGCCCCATACAAATGGATGATAATCCTCTGTCATTAACTCTAAACGGTTATTATGACTGGATGTCAGGCTTCTTAAAGCCCCGGTAGCAAACAGATGGTTCCCAGCAAATACTCTTCGACCGGCACACAAAGCATTCAAACTAAGCTTCATCCATTCTGTTCGAAATTCTTCCCCATTTAAGAAGACATTATTAATCTGTCTTACATTCAAAACGTCAGCAGACTGCTTTGTAAAGAATTTATCCTTTTCTTTATCCGTTGCTAATGAAATTCCTTCCATGTTGGTTCTTTTGCTTGATACCGCCAGGATGCGTCCTTCACGGGACATCTCATAAAAACGGAAGTAATCCTTATGGAATTCAAATGCTCCGTTCTGGCGTTTCCACATCGTATTGTCTTCGCCAAGAATATAATAGCCAAATGCTTCTTCCTTGGAAAGAACACGAAAGGCAGGTCCTAATTTCTGTGAGAATTCCTGAATAGACTGATCAACCTCTTCAATTGCCACAGCCGCACGGTCATCCTCTCCCACGTATCCCTTTAAAAAAGCGACGCGTTCATCAAGTTCCTGCGGGCAGACAGTCAGATCAATCTCTTCTACCTTTTTCCCATCGTATGTTGCGATATAACAGATGTTGTTTGTAAAATCAAATCCATAAAACATATCATCACCTACTTAAACCAAGGTTCCATGAGGGAATCAATGATATATTCGGTTTCATCATAAACCTGCATCAGGCCATAAACCGAAGAATCCATCACCATGGATGTAATTTCATTGATCTTATGGAACTTTGTTCCCACTGATTTGATGTGGTCTCTCTCCAC
>JAZUED010000177.1:0-4432 GCA_045640005.1 Candidatus Fimousia sp. | reverse complement strand
ATACGGAAGAAGCGCTGTCACCACCAAAGTAAGCGATACATGGAATTAATACTAAGTAAGATAAGATACCACCAGCAAACATGTATCCGGAGATTTCAAGACCACAGATGTAACCTACACCTGCTAAAGCTGGTAATACGTCTCCACCAATACCACATGTGTAAGCTGGGGACTGGATATCAAAGTTTACTTCAGATGGGAATAATACTAAACCATCAGCGATGAATTTGTAGATAGCTGCAACACCTAAACCGATAAATACAGTTTTGGATTTGTCGCCACCAGCTTCACCTGCTAATAATACTTCAGCACAAGCTGTTCCTTCTGGATATGGTAATACACCATGTTCTTCTACAATTAAAGCAGTACGTAAAGGTACCATGAAAAGAACACCAAGTAAACCACCACAAAGGGAAATGATAGCGATTGTGAAGAAACCAGGAGCGTCACATACGCCTTCCTGAGCCCACATGAAGATAGCTGGTAATGTAAAGATAGCACCAGCTGCTAAGGATTCGCCTGCGGATCCTACTGTCTGAACCATATTGTTTTCTAAGATAGAGTCTTTCTTTAAGATGATACGAATAACACCCATGGAAATTACAGCTGCAGGGATAGATGCGGATACTGTCATACCTACACGTAAACCGAGGTAAGCATTAGCTGCACCGAACACTACTGCAAGAATAATACCAAGTACTACGGATGTTGCTGTAAACTCAGGAAGAATCTGATCTGCCGCAATATAAGGTTTAAACTCTTTTTTGTCGTTCATATACATTCTCCTTTCGATATTTAGTTTATATTTAGACAAATATGTACATATTATACGAACACTCTACAAAATAACTCAAGAGAATTCAAAAAAATTAAAGGGTTTTTCGTATGCTGAAAAACCCTTATTTCACAATAGTTTACTATTAAATTATATTAGTATAATTATAAACTTTTACGATAATTATATGTCCGTCACACACGAACGCATTCATTTATTTCAAAATAATTTCTACAATACTTCTCACTGTATCCTGCCTTATAACATCAAGATCCAGAAGCAGATATTTCGTAGAAACTGCCATATGACAGTAGTTTTCCATTAAAAGATATGCTAATGTGAGAGATTCCTCAATATTATGTTTCATCTGATACTCTTTTGGAAGACTTCTTCTGATTCTTCCAATTAATCGACGTTCAATCTGATCATAACAGACTCTGACTTCATCGTCGCTGTGTCGCATGCCCTCTAATTCTTCATGAAGTGCATAGTACTTTCGATGTGTCGCTTCGAGAATATCAAGAAGTTCGCTAACTGCTTTTATAATATCTTCCTGATTTAAAAGGTCCGCAAGCTCTGTTCTAGAAAAACTCTTTACATGCTCATAGGCAAATTCTAGTACCGCTAAAAGGATATCCCTTTTGTTTTTAAAATAACGATAGGCAATACCAGTTGAAAGTCCTGCGCTATTAGCAATCTCATCAACAGTCGTATGATAAAAGCCCTTCTTGGCAAAAATCAAAAAGCCGGATTCAATTATTTTATTTCTTGTTTCAATGGCTCTCTTCTGCTTTGGAGCTTTAATCACTTTTTCTGACATGTTAGATTCCCTTCTAAAATCAAAGAGTCACTTTGTGACTCTTTGCGCGCCCATGCGGGCACGTATGTGCATGTTCCGCTCCGCATGGGTCACATCCTCGCGGAGCGCGTTAAGATCTGGTATTGAAACGAAGTTTCATATACCAGATCTTAACGGAGCAGGAGGGATTTGAACCCTCGCACCGTGGATCACACGGCCTGTCAGTTTTCGAGGCTGATCTCTTAAGCCACTTGAGTACTGCTCCATAAAAGGACAGTATAAACTGTCCTCTATTATTTTATCTTGTAAATATGTCTATTTCAAGCATTGACATCTGCTATTGTCTATTTATCTTCACAAACCTGGAAAATAAAGAATTTTAAATAATAGCTTTCATCGGATGCCCATAAAATTGGATGATCCGCAGCCTGAGTACGAAATTCAATCTGTCGAAGACGCTTGTGTGTGGCTCTTGCTGCTTCACGAATGGTCTTAGCCATAAGCTCCTGTGTAAAGAAATGAGAGCAGGAACAGGTTGCTAAATATCCACCGTCCTTTACAAGCTTCATTCCCTTCATATTGATTTCACGATAGCCCTTAATCGCATTTTTTGTTGCCTGTCGGGACTTTGTAAATGCTGGAGGGTCTAAGATCACAACATCATACTTTTCACCAGCTGCATAAAGCTTTGGAAGCTCATCAAGTACATCTGCCTGTCTGAATTGCACAGTTTCTTCGAGTCCATTTAGCTTTGCATTAAACTGTGCCTGAGAAACGGCGTAATCAGATATATCAAGACCAGTTACTTCTTTCGCCCCTGCAATTCCTGCATTTAAGGCAAATGTACCCATATGCGTAAAACAGTCTAAGACGCGTTTATCTTTACAAATCTTTTGCACAGCCAGTCTGTTATACTTCTGATCTAGGAAAAATCCAGTTTTTTGTCCGTTCACGACGTCCACCATGTAGTGTACGCCATTTTCCACGATTTCAACGTTCGTATCGAATGGTTCTCCAATAAAATCTTTCACTCTTGGAAGTCCTTCTTTTTTACGCTCTTTTGCATCACTTCGTTCGTAAACACCACGGATTTTGATTCCATCTTTTAAAAGAATATCCTTTAACAAATCAACAATCTGAAGTTTAAAGCGGTCAATCCCTAACGTCAATGATTCCACGACTAAAACATCTTCGTATTTATCAATTACAATGCCTGGTAAAAAGTCTGCTTCCCCAAATACCACACGGCAGGAAGAGGTGTCCACCGTATCTTTACGATAGTTCCATGCATTCTCAAGTCGCATTCTTAAAAATGCTTCATCGATTTCTTGATCTACTTTTCTGGTCATCAATCTGACGCGGATTTTAGAATTCTGATTAATATAGCCTTTTCCCATTGGATAACCGTCAAAATCATGTACCGTAACGATATCTCCATTTGTAAAACGACCGGTAATGGATGCGATTTCATTATCGAAAATCCAAAGACCCCCGGATTTGATTGTACGGCCTTCGCCTTTTTTTAAGGTAACAATTGTTGCCATAGTCTACTCCTTATTCTACAAACTGATCAGACACATGCTTTGGAAGCTTCTGACACAGAGGAAGTGCATCTTCGTCCTTATCATCTTCTGTCATTTCAGAAATCCAGTACCAGCCCTTTTCATCACCAATAATTTCAATAGAACCTGTGCAAATGCCATCCGGACTGATTTTCATTAATGTATAAGTCGTATTGTCCATGTAGTAATCATTTGGATCAAGTGGAACATCGGCAGTTTCATTTGTCATAGATTCAATCGCTTCAAGATCCTTTTTGTTAAGCTTAAGATCTACGCGTACCGGATCCTGAACGCCTACTTCTTTTACAAACTGCCAGGAATAATGTTCAAAATCTGTATAAAAATCTTTGATTTCTTTTTCATGAGCAACCGGATAGAACAGACGAGTATTGTCAGAATATAAGGAATATCCGGTAGCATTCTTCGCTTCATACATTACATAGTCATCGCTTAAGCCAATCATCTTCTGAAGGAAGTTTAAGTCTTCTTTTAAGTTAAAGACAGCAATCCCCTTTCCTGCATGAGAATTATCAACATATTCAAAACAATCTTTCATGTCAAGAATCAATTCACTGTACTCTTCTCCCTCATATTCAAAAGAGCAAATGCCCTGTTCATCGATTTTGGCTTTTGCATAAACTCCTGTATCAACATAATATTCGTCTTTTCTCTGCTTTTTGATATCTTGACGAATCAATAACATAAAAAGTACAGGAATCAAAATCATAATAATAGAAAATACAAGCACAATAATTTCAAAGACCTTAAGTGCAGGGCTCTGAAGTCTTCTGTTTACAAGAAACATAACAATTAAGAATAAAAATCCGGTCAATCCACCAAAGAAAAAAGCCGGACTCATTAAAATCAAGGTTTCCATAAATATTCCTCCATAGATTAATTAATAACGTAAAACATATTATAACATAAAAAAGTTTACTACGCACTCTTTTCGCAACCTTAGCCATCAACTAAAATAAGAGGATTTCGATTACGAAACCCTCTTAAGATAAAATACATCTCAATATTTTTTAGCGTATACTATAATGCAGCTTTGATTGCAGCAAGTAATTCATCGTATTCTTCAAATGCTTCAAGCTGAGGATATTCTGCTTTGATTGCATCTGTACTCTTGAATAAGAAACCTGCTTTGGAGTTTAAGATCATGCCAAGGTCATTGTGGCTGTCGCCTGCACAGATTGTGTCAAAACCGCAGGACTGTAATGCCTTAACAGTTGTATACTTGGATTTTTCACATCTCATCTTAAATCCTGTGATTTCGCCATCATCAGCTACTAC
>JAZUED010000176.1:0-2992 GCA_045640005.1 Candidatus Fimousia sp. | reverse complement strand
GAGTACCTTGGCATCGGTTGACATTTCTTTTAATGTTGGTTCTGTAAATAATATTTTGGGAATTCGATAAAATATGAATTGTTCGCATTCCTGACCATAAAAATAATCTAACTTCATCTGTTATACCTCGTATGTATTTATGGTCATTTAGAATCTGATTTTCCGCATTGCAAATCATTTGCAACAAAAACACCCTGCGAAAGTGCCTGCGAAAACGATGCGAAATTTTCTCTTTAAGATATGATAAGTTGAAAAATGTTCTAGGATTTTGAGAATGAAAAAAACCCCGAAAACATGATGTTTTCGGGGTCTAAGTTTGCCTTAATTTAAAGGTTTTTTAAGAAAAAGTGACTTCTAAAGCCAGATTATTTCATCTGTGCTGCAACTTCTGCTGCGAAGTCTTCCTGTTTCTTTTCGATACCTTCGCCACATTCGTAACGAACGAATCCTGTGATAGCAACTTTAGCGCCAGCAGCTTTAGCTACTTCTGCAACATATTTGTTAACTGGCTGTTTGCCATCTTCAGCTTTAACATAAATCTGATCCATTAAGCAGATTTCTTTAAGCTGTTTGTTGATACGACCTTTGATCATACCAATTTTAACTTTTTCAGGTTTAGAAGCTTCTTTAGGATCATTTTCAATCTGAGCTTTTAATACTGCTTCTTCGTTAGCGATGTATTCAGCGGAAACTTCGCTTCTGTCACAGTATTTAGGGTTAAGAGCTGCTACCTGCATAGCTACGTTCTTAGCCATTTCTTTGATGTCGTCGTTAACTACATCTGTAGCAACTTTAACTAATACACCAATTTTACCGCCCATGTGGATGTAAGAAGCGATGTAATCAGCTTCTGCCTGAGCGAAACGACGGATTTTAAGGTTTTCACCGATGATAGCGATTTTACCAGCTAATGCTTCAGCAACTGTTTTGCCTTCTTCTGCTGCAGATGCTTCTGCTAAGAATGCGTCGATGTCAGCTGCTTCTGTTGTAAGAGCCTGTTCTGCAACTTCTGTTACGTAAGCCTGGAATGTTTCATTCTTAGCTACGAAGTCTGTTTCAGAGTTAACTTCTACCATAGCTGCTTTTGTTCCGTCTTCAGAAACAACAGTTTTAACGATACCTTCTGCTGCGATACGGGAAGCTTTTTTAGCTGCTTTAGCTAAACCATTTTCTCTTAAGTATTCTACAGCTGCATCCATGTCGCCGTCTGTGTTTGTAAGAGCTTTCTTACAGTCCATCATACCAGCGCCTGTCATTTCACGTAATTCTTTTACCTGTTTTGCACTAATTTTAGCCATTCTTTTATCCTCCAAGTTTAATTAAATGTATCTGTACTGATTATTCAGCGTCTTCAACTTCTTCAGCTGCTTCGTCTGTACCCTGGTTAGCTTCGATAACTGCGTCTGCCATCTTAGAAACGATAAGTTTTACTGCACGGATAGCATCATCGTTCCCTGGGATAACGTAATCTAATTCTTCTGGGTCACAGTTTGTATCACAGATACCTACAAGAGGAATACCTAATACGTGTGCTTCGTGAATTGCTAATCTTTCTTTTCTTGGATCTACAACGAAAATCATGTCTGGTGTATCTTTCATTTCTTTGATACCACCTAAGTTAGCTTCTAATTTAGCCTGAAGTTTCTTTAACTGGATAACTTCTTTTTTAGGTAATACTTCGAAAGTTCCATCAGCTTCCATTTTTTCGATTTTCTTTAACTGAGCAATTCTGCTTTCAATAGTTTTGAAGTTTGTAAGCATACCGCCTAACCAACGGTTGTTTACATAGTACATTCCACAACGTTCAGCTTCAGCTTTGATTGTATCCTGAGCCTGTTTTTTAGTACCAACGAATAAGATTTTTCCACCTTCTGCTACGCAGTCTTTGATTGCGTTGTAAGCATCGTCAACCATTCCTACAGATTTCTGTAAGTCGATGATGTAGATACCGTTTCTTTCTGTGAAGATGTATGGAGCCATTTTAGGGTTCCAACGTCTTGTCTGGTGTCCGAAATGTACGCCTGCTTCTAATAACTGTTTCATGCTAATTACTGACATATTCTTGTCCTCCATTTTGTTAAGTCTTCCCCCGCTTGAATTCTTCTACCACCATGATCACCTGTCCACCGCAAATCGCTTGTTGTTTATGCATCTCATGTTAATTTTGCATAGTTCCTAATGCTAACTTTTATCCTTTAGCAAATGCATCTGCGTGTGTTTGACGACAGCTAATTCCGGCACCGGCGAAGCTGCTTGAGCGGAGTGTTTATTTTTTGCCTTGCAAATTATATCATATGATTTATCACAATGCAAGGTAAAATAAAAGATATATGTATATTATTTTGGCGATTTTTTCGCGGTCGTCTGGCTCCTGTTGTACGCCTTCATAAAGGCGTACAACGAAAAAAGAGCTCCGCGACCTGCGCGAAGCTCATATGCATTCATCTTATTTATTCTTTAATTTTTTAAGTTCATCAAATACTACATCGTTTAATACTTTGATGTAAGTTCCCTTCATACCGGAGGAACGGGATTCGATGACGCCGGCACTTTCAAATTTTCTTAAAGCATTTACAATTACGGATCTTGTGATTCCTACACGGTCTGCGATTTTGCTTGCTACTAAGATGCCTTCTGTGCCTTCTAATTCTTCAAAAATATGTGTAATCGCTTCTAACTCGGAGAAGGATAATGTGCTGATTGCGGATTTTACAATGGCAACCTTACGGGATTCTTCCGCATTCTCTTCATTCACAGATCTCATCATCTCAAGACCAACTACGGTTGTTCCATATTCGCCTAAGATAATGTCATCGATTTCAAATTCTCTGTCGTTGCGGTAGATAAATAAGGTTCCAAGTCGTTCTCCTGCGATATCGATTGGAGATACGAGTGCTTTGCTTCCTTTAGATTCAGCAGATTCAAAACCAAGTGTTGCTAAATTTACATTCTCTTTTGTAGATAAGATTCCGTTGAGTCGTTCGTTGAGCAT
>JAZUED010000175.1:0-5465 GCA_045640005.1 Candidatus Fimousia sp. | reverse complement strand
TGGAATCCCGATTTTTACCCACTCAAGAGGTCCTTCTGATATAGAATCCAGAACCTCCCACTCAATATGATAGTTTAAATTAACCGTCGCATCATCATTTACATCTGCGGTAATTTCATATTTTCTAATTTCATCTAAGTTTTTGGCATGCACCGCCTGACAAAGAAATAGCGCAAAGAAAAGTGCCATAGTGAGGGTGAGCAGATAGCGAAGAATAATGCTTCGACGTGCTCCACGACAAGATTCATCATAAGAAATCATTTTATTTTTCATCGCTACCCCTCCTTAATGGACAAAGTCCTTCCATTTTGGCGGAATATTCTCTGCGTGTTACGCAGGTAGGATGATTCCAGATATTTTCCCAAGGATCATTTAAGATATTTCCAAGTACATCACCGGAAAGCCAGCTCTGACAAGGAACCACATTTCCAGATGGAGTCACTGCCATGTTGCTTAAGCAGGCACCGCAGGTTGGAGACATGATATCAAGTTCCTCACAGAACCAATTTTCCACCCAGCCAGGAGAAGTAAAACTGATTTCCATACCATTTGCATAAGCATAATCTACAGCTTCACGAAGCACTTCTTTAATTTCATCTGTAGTAAGCTGTAAAGCCTCAGAAGCCTCAAGCGTAGCATTTCCCGTCGTAATCAGACCGGAACAAGTCACGTATGTCACGCCCTTGTTGTGTAAAAATTCCAGCGTTTTCTTATAATTCTTATTTAATGTGCAAAGTGGCGTATTGATGCTCACACTAAGCCCCGCTTCTAATGCATTTTCAATGCCGGCAACCGTTGCATCATACTGATTTGCACCGACTAATTTGTTGTGAATGTCCGCTTCATCGGAATAAAATGTAATCTGAATGCTGTCAAGAGACGCATCCCAAAGCTGTTTACAAAGTTCTTTTGAAAGCTTGATTCCATTAGTGTTCATACGGGTTACGAACCACTGTGCCGCATCCACAAGCTCAATAAGATCTTCGCGCATCGTAGGCTCGCCACCAGTAAAAGTGACCTGAGGGATGCCCGCTTCACGAAGCTTCTTTAAGACTTCTTTCCACTGAGCAGTAGAAAGTTCCTTCTCTTCTGCATGCACCTGACCAGCTGCATAGCAATGAACACATTTCTGATTACAGTGCCATCTGCCTTCTTTCGTCATCGCACTGACCATCATATCCATTCGATGAGGCGCGCGCATGTAAGGCGCATAATCTCCAATGCTTAAGTAGCCGATTTCTGCATCCACCGGCTGGTTGTAAGCGATTTTCGTAAATGTATCCATAATACGGTAAACATCTGTGCGAAGTCGTTTGGAGCTTACAAATGGATACACCTTATGTACCTGTTTGCAGGTATTTTTCATGATGTTTTCCACATCTTCTTCTACGATTTCACGATCGTGATATTTGTTCACTTCTTTGATAAATTCAGATAAAAGGATACTCCAGGAAAGACTGACCGGGATGATATCCTGTCCATTGATGATTGCCACACTTGACGCGATATCCTCACGAGTAAAGGTTGGTGGAATCAGGAAAATTCGAACCACACCAGGCCCTTCCGGATTTAACGTCGTATGAAGCACACCATCAAAATTAGCCAATGCATATTTATATTCTTTTCTTGATGGTTTCATAATGATCACTCCTTAAATATTAAAACTGTCACAAAAACATTATAACATAGAATCCTTTGCTTCGCATTTATTCGCCTCCGTAGCTCTTCACTCCAGCTCTTCCCCCGTACCTCTTCCCCGTAGCTCTTATAAGCCTATAATAATTAGAAAGAGGATATCTTTTGCCACCTTTACCCTCTTTTTTTCCTTCCGCCATGAAAAGAGTATATATTTTTACTTATCATACCGCTTTTCACAAATCAACTTGCTTAATGAGGTACTCTCTCACAGAAAATAGACTTCCGTGCAGGCGAAATTGCCCCAAAAAGCAAGTTGACAACAAAAATCGACAAGTTTTCTATACTCTTTTAGGATTCCAAAAGCAAAAAGAGGAACATGAGTCGGAGTTATATACTCTTTTGAATCATAAAAATTTATATGAGGAAAAATCTCACTTTTTTCACCTCTTTTAGTTTTAGAGAAAAGAGGTGAATTCCCCACTATAAATCCCCCTCTGAATTTCTCGTATAAATGCCCACTAAATCCCCACCTAACTAAAACGCAAAAAACCTGCTTATGCCGGGCCCGGCATAAGCAGGTTTACATTCATAAATATTATAAATTTGTATATCCCATCAAGGATTCATCAATTTCTTTCGCAGCCAGACGACCTTCTGCGATCGCCCATACAACTAAGGACTGGCCACGATGCATATCCCCTGCAGTGAAGACATTTGCAACGCTAGTTGCATAAGAGTCCGCGCAAGCGGTACGGTTCGCAGCATTTGCTGCAGCACCTGCAGCACCAGCTGCGCCTGCAGCCCCAACAGTCCCTGCTGTAGCACCAGCGAATGTTGCTACATTCGTACGTTCATTTAAAGCAACTCCAAAGCTGTCTGCCACATATTTTTCACTTCCTAAGAAGCCTGCTGCAATGAGAACTAAATCTGCCTTTAATTCTTTTTCAGTGCCTTCCACAGAAATCATATTCATGCGGCCTGTCTTTTCATCCTTTTTCGGAGCAAGTTTTACTGTTTTTACTCCAGTTAACTTACCATCTTTATTTTTGATAAACTCTGTCACTGTTGTCTGATATACACGAGGATCAGAGCCAAATTTATAAATTGCTTCTTCCTGGCCATAATCTGTCTTTAAGATTCTAGGCCATTCAGGCCAAGGATTAGACTCAAGACGAACACTTGGAGGACAAGGCATCATCTCAAGCTGAGTCACATTAGCTGCGCCAAGACGGATACTTGTACCAACACAGTCATTACCAGTATCCCCGCCACCGATGACGATGACATGCTTTCCAGCAAGACTTCCAAAAGAGAAATCCTTAGATTTCATCATGGATACGTGATCATAATCCATATCCATTAACTTCTTGCTCACTTCTTTTAAGAAATCAACCGCAAAGTAAATGCCTGCTGCATCTCTTCCAGGAGCCTTGATATCACGCGGATTAGAAGCACCACCACAAAGAACAACACGATCATACTGAGCCATTAATTCCTTGCCAGTGATGTCTTTTCCAACATTTACATTGTATACAAACTTCACACCTGCTGCTTCCATTAATTCGATACGACGATCAATCACACGCTTATCGATCTTCATATTCGGAATACCATAACGAAGAAGTCCGCCGGCACGATCATTTCTTTCATAAACCGTAACACTGTGACCACGACGATTCAGAAGCTGTGCAGTTGCAAGCCCGGAAGGACCACTACCAATAACAGCAACCTTCTTGCCCGTGCGAACCTTTGGTTTTTCCTCTTTTACAAGGTCATGCTCATATGCATATTCGATGACGGTACGCTCATTTTCCTTTGTAGAAACCGGTTCAGAGTGAAGACCGCAGGTACAAGCATTTTCACATAAAGCAGGACACACACGGGAAGTAAATTCCGGAAAACTATGTGTGATGCTAAGACGCTTATACGCCTGCTCAAAATTACCATGGTAAACCAAATCATTTAACTCAGGAACCAAGTTATGTAAAGGACATCCGGATGCCATTCCGGCAATCATTGTACCAGCCTGGCAGAATGGAACACCACATTCCATACATCTGCCACCCTGAAGCTGCTGTTCATGACTGTCTAATAAATCGTGAAACTCGTTGAAATTTTTAATGCGCTGTTCAGGAGGTACGACTTTTCCATCTTTTCGTTCAAATTCTAAAAAACCTGTTGCTTTTCCCATAATCTATTTCCTCCCTTCCTAGTGCTTTGTGCCAGTGCTTTCGTAAAATGCTTCGATGCTGGCCTGTTCACGTGTCATTCCCTGTTCTTCGTATTTGCTTGTTAAATGCATAAGCTTTTTATAATCTGCAGGGATAATTTTCTTAAATTTAGGAAGATATTCTTCAAAATGATCAAGCACCTTCTGTGCCTTTACGGAGCCAGTGTATTTTACATGCTTAGTAAGCATTTCACGAAGCTCGATCTGATCAATCTTAGAACCTACTTTTTCCATTAAAACTAATTCTTTATTTAAATTACGATATAACTTGCTGTTTTCATCCAGTACATATACGATGCCTCCACTCATACCAGCTGCGAAGTTCTTGCCAGTTGGTCCAAGGACAACTGCACGACCACCAGTCATGTATTCACATCCATGTTCCCCAACACCTTCAACAACGGCATAAGCACCAGAGTTACGTACACAGAAACGTTCACCAGCCATACCAGCAATATAAGCTTCCCCAGAAGTAGCACCGTAGAGAGCAACATTTCCTGCTACGATATTTTCTTCTGCCTCATAAGCAGCTTCTTTTGGAGATTTTACGATCAACTTACCACCGGAAAGACCCTTTCCAAAGTAGTCGTTTGTATCACCAGTTAAGGATAAAGTAAGACCCTTTGGAATGAATGCACCAAAGCTCTGTCCGCCGGCACCCTTACATTCAACGGTCAAGGTATCTTCTGGAAGTCCTTCTTTGTGTTTTCTTGTGATTTCTGCGCCAAGTAAAGTACCAAATGCACGGTCTGTATTTGTGATCGTTACAGCAACGGTCTTCTTGCGACCCTTGCTGATGGCAGCGACAACATCTTTATTCTTTAAGAGAATGGCTTCATCGACTGTCTTTTCAAGTTCAAAGTTGTAGATGTCTGCCGGGTTAAATGTTGCGCCGTCTGTTGGAACTTCTCCTAAGATGCCGGATAAGTCAATTTTTGCTGCAACACCGGTAAGATTTTCTTTTTTCTTTAATAAATCAGTACGGCCAACTAATTCGTCTAATGTACGTACCCCTAATTTTGCCATATATTCACGCAGTTCTTCTGCGATAAATAACATGAAGTTTTCCACATATTCCGGTTTACCGATAAAACGCTTACGAAGCTCCGGATTCTGTGTAGCGATACCCATTGGACAGGTATCTAAGTTACAAACTCGCATCATAACACAGCCAAGTACTACAAGCGGAGCAGTTGCAAAACCGAATTCTTCTGCACCAAGCATTGCAGCGATTGCCACGTCACGACCACTCATTAATTTACCATCGGTTTCGATCATAACCTTAGAACGAAGACCATTCTGGATTAATGTCTGATGAGCTTCTGCAAGACCAAGCTCCCAAGGAAGACCTGCATTATGAATAGAGGATAATGGAGCCGCTCCGGTACCACCATCGTAACCGGAAATTAAGACTACCTGCGCACCCGCTTTTGCTACACCGGCTGCGACTGTACCAACACCCGCTTCTGAAACAAGTTTTACAGAGATACGGGCATTTTTGTTGGCATTCTTTAAGTCATAAATCAGCTGAGCCAAATCCTCGATGGAGTAAATATCATGATGAGGAGGCGGGGAAACCAGGGACACACCAGGTGTG
>JAZUED010000174.1:0-6670 GCA_045640005.1 Candidatus Fimousia sp. | reverse complement strand
GAGTAGGCTATGATGTAGATCCAGATAAGATTAATGAAATAGTGAATATTCGATAAGGGATTTTTGCTACGAAATTATCTTTTAGAAATTATTATAATTATTGAAAGTCGGCACTTTCGTGCCGGCTTTTTGTGTCTGCGGATTATATCTGAGACTTTTGTTTGAAATTGTGTCTGCGAATTGGATCTTTGCGATGGACGCATATGATAGTTTTGTTGATTTCGCGTACTGCTTTGGGACGCGTATATTATTTTCTTAGTTTTTGCGTACTTCCTCTGGGACGCGTATACTATTTTTTTAGCCAATGCGTACTTGCTTTTTCTGTGAAAATCTTAAGATGAGTACGCGCCCTGTGATAATTTAGATATTGCGTACAAGAAATCCAGCTTGCTTGGACGCACATAAGGAATTTTGATAATCAGCGTCCAGATGAAGTCGTGGAAGCCTATGGAAATCAAGTACGCGTATTAGAAGAATTTTGATAATGCGTACAAAACCGTGGACGCAATCTAAAGAAAATCAGCATATGCGTACAGAATGTTATATTCTCGCCAGTTTTCTTAGTACGCGTATATTACAAAATAATATAGTGCGTACCAAACTCGCTGAAATCAAGTACGCATATAATAAAAAGTTCTAAATCGCGTCCCAAAACATAATCCAATTGACTTTAATCTTTACTCACAACCTGTTTTATACATGGATTAAGTCTGGGAATCTATGTATAATGATAAAAGAAACAAAAGTTCATTCTATGAATAATGTAGAAATAATATTCAAGATAAATATAAAATAGCCAATTCATAAAAGGATTTAAAACATGAACCAAATTGATCTATCTAACATCTCCCTCCCGGAAGGGTTATCTCTTATTTATGATGAGGATAATCGTCTGTGCCTTACCAATGGTGAGATTTCTATGTGTGGGGATTTTGGAAAACTGAAAAAACGATTAAAACCGAATAATTTGAATGGGGAAATGCTTGTAAAGGCAACGAAATTCAAAAATGCGAAGTCATCTACCAGCGACAAAACGCTTACCCTAATCGACGCCACGGCTGGTATGGGGGAGGACTCTTTGCTTCTTGCTGCAGCAGGTTTTCACGTGAAGCTTTTTGAGTACAATCCAGTCATTGCAGTTCTTTTGCAGGATGCTTTAAGACGTGGTCTTGAAGATGAAGAGCTTGCGCCGATTGTTTCCCGCATGGAGTTTGTGCCAGGAGATAGCTTAGAGTACCTGAAAAATACAGCAAAGATGCCGGATGTGGTATACTTAGATCCGATGTTTCCTGCAAGACAAAAAAGTGGGCTGATTAAGAAGAAATTTCAGTTATTACAGAAATTAGAGTCTCCTTGCTCCGAAGAAAATGATATGCTAGAGGCGGCAATAAAGGCAAATCCTAAGCGTATTGTTATTAAGCGTCCTCAAAAAGGTCCATATCTTGCTGGTAAGAAACCAAGCTACTCCATCGGAGGTAAAGCAATTCGATATGACTGCATTGTTGTTAGAACGTAATCTAAAGTAGTGAGAACGTTAAGTTGTTAGAACATAATCTTAAGAATATTGTTAAAAAAATTAAGAAAACTTTATGAATACACTCGTCACAAAAATGTTATAATCATATAGAGAGAAATTTATTAGGGGATAAAAAATATGATTAAGAAATCTTTATATGGAAAATTATTCAGGCGTAGCCTGATTGCTTTTTTAGTCGCACTTGTATTTTATTTCGCAGCTGCTATGGTTATGGAACGAGTGGTGGACCGCTATTATCTTGCCCATGATAATACAGCAGAGCTTGGCGAAAAGATGATACCAGATTTTGCATCTTATATTGAAGAAGGAAATGTCGCAAGTGATGATTTAGAAGCAATCACCGAGTGGGTTCGTATGTATGAAGTGGCGAATATGCAGATTTTTAAAGAGGGAAATCTGTATTATGACTCTGCTTATCCTACTCAGACCGAGTGGAAGAATAATCCGGAAGCAGGATATTATGACGATGCCACACCACAGGACGTAGCATTTGCTGATCAGACCTTACAGGTAGCGATTTATGCATTTGGCACGTACCGCTTATATGATTATGCAACGATTGGAGAGCTGATTTGCAGCTTCTTGATTTTCATTGCGATTTTGATGTGGGGAATCAGACGCTCCATCAAGTATGTCATGACGTTGATGAATGATATCGAATATCTCCATCAAGGTAACCTCGATCATCAGGTGACCATCATCGGTGAAGATGAGCTTGGACGACTTGCAGTGGGACTTGACCGCATGAGAGAAGGTTTAAAAGAAGAAAAAGAACGAAACAAAACCGTTGTTACAACGCTTTCTCATAAATTGGGCAATCCACTTACCATCGTGCTTATGTATGCAGAACTCATTTCTCAGGACAATTTCAAAAATGAAAAAGACCGTCAATATGCTTTAGAGACACTGGTAGAAAGCAGTGAGCGCGTGAGGAATGTGGCTGAAGAATTGATTCAGTATATGCTTAGTGGCAAGGAAGAAAACGAATAGAGAATATGAATTTAATGAATGATAAAAAAATCGCTCTGGTATGCTGTTCGGATGGGCAGCGTCCAGAGCGAAAAGTGATTATAGACAATTTAATAAAAATCTTAAAAGGATATGGTATTGAAGCTGAAGTTTCTCCCGTCATGTATTCGGCGAACGGGACCTTCCCAGGCACGGCAAATGAACGTGCACAGGCTTTGATGTCTTATTATTTGCGAGAGGACATTGATGCCATCTGTGATATCAGTGGAGGCAATTTGTCCAACACGATGCTTCGTGACATCGATTTTGATCTGATTAAGAAACATCCGAAACCATTCTGGGGCTACAGCGATCTGACTGCTATTTTAAATGCAATCTATGCAAAGACTGGGCAAAGCGGAGTGCTATACTGCATCAAGCATCTGGTAAGTTTGCACGCCGATATCAAGCACTTGACGGGCAGCCATGCCGACCTTGACCAGTTATTTCAGCCAGAATTTCAATTCTTACGAGGCAGTCATATGCAAGGTGTTGTGATTGGTGGAAATATCCGTTGCTTTTTAAAGCTTGCGGGAACAGAGTATATGCCGGATTTTTCTGATAAGATTTTACTCTTAGAAGCAAGAAGTGGCGATGTGAATGCATGTGCCGCTCATCTTTCACAGCTAGAGCAGATCGGTGCATTTGACAAAGTGGCAGGTGTGATTTTAGGGACATTTACCCAGATGGAGCGAGAAAATTTACGCCCGACTGTGGAGGAGATGCTGTTATCTATGACGAAAGATATCCCGGTCGCTAAAACGACAGACATTGGGCATGCCATAGATGCAAAAGCAATCATAATCGGAGAACAAATGGAATTATAAAATAGAAGATATCGAAATAGACAGATTTTCATAAATATCTTTGTACACATGTGATATATTATATGACACTCGATTACTATATAATGAAATCAATATTACATGTGGCTGGCATCTGGAGAGGAATTGTTAGCTGGCACTAAAAATCCTCATTTATAAACAAAGTAGTTGTGAAAATGCCGATATCTCTTTTTGCTTTCGTTTATAATCGTCGACAACCAGATGCCTGACCTCGTGTGGTAGTGAATGCAATTATAAATTTCGTTTCTAAAATAATTAAAGGTGCTGTTGCAATGAATAAGAATGCAACAGCACCTTTTTAATTTGTTTAAAATTTCTTAAAATACACCCTGAGAATACGCATTATCATTCACATACATTTTACTCAAATCTTACATTCGCAACCTTCGTATTTTACATGAGTTTTGTATGCTCCTATTGTAAAGAATTTCGACAATAAACTTATAAAGGAGTATACAAAATGAATATTTTTTCAGTTTTATCTATGATTGGCGGACTCGCCTTGTTTTTGTATGGTATGGATATTATGGGTGATTCCCTGGTAGAATTATCCGGTGGTAAATTAGAACGCATTCTCGAAAAGCTTACATCCAAGCGTATTATGGCAGTGTTGCTTGGTGCAGGTGTAACCGCTGTTATCCAGTCATCCTCAGCAACTACTGTTATGGTAGTAGGATTTGTTAATTCCGGTATTATGCAGCTTTCTCAGGCTGTTGGCATTATTATGGGGGCCAACATTGGGACAACCATCACATCTTGGCTTTTATCTTTGACTGGGATTCAAGGCTCTAATCTGTTTTTACAGATGTTAAAACCTTCTTCTTTTTCCCCTATTCTTGCGGTGATTGGTATCGTATTGATCATGACATCAGATAAAGATTCGAAAAAATGTGTCATTGGGCACATCTTACTTGGGTTTACTGTGTTGATGTTTGGTATGGAAACGATGAGTGGTGCAGTGGCTCCTCTTCGAGAAAATGCAGCCTTCACCGGTATTTTAACAAAATTCTCTAATCCAATTCTTGGTATGATTGCAGGTGCTGTCCTGACAGCCGTTATTCAGAGCTCTTCCGCATCGGTTGGTATTCTTCAGGCCCTTTGTGCGACCGGAGCCCTTGGCTATGGAGCAGCCCTTCCAATCATCATGGGACAAAACATTGGTACATGTGTTACCGCTATTATTTCCTCTCTTGGGGCAAATAAAAATGCAAAAAGAGCATCCATGATTCACTTATATTTTAACCTGATTGGTACCATTATCTTTATGGTTGCATTTTACAGTGCAAATGTTTTTGTCCACTTTTCTTTCTTAGGTGTGGCAGCGAACCCTGCAGGAATTGCTGTAATTCACAGTTTATTTAATATTGGATGCTGCATCCTTCTTTTTCCATTTGGAAATGTACTTGTTAAGCTTGCAACTTTAACAATCCGTGAAAAGGATCAGGAAAGCGTGGATGAACGTCCGGCAGTACTAATTGCATTAGATGAACGATTCTTAGATCAACCAGCATTTGCTATGGAGTTTTGTAAAAATGCGGTCTACGAGATGGCATCCAAGGCAAAACAAGCATTTTTCCTGGCAATCCAGACAACGAGTGGTTATTCTGAATCCTCCTATCAGCGTGTTATGCAGATGGAAGATAATATCGATGAGTATGAAAACAAGATTGGTAACTATCTCGTATCACTTTCCAGTAGAAATATGACAAAAAGTGACAGCCAGTGGCTCACACTCCTCTTACATTGCATCAGTGGATTTGAACGCATTTCTGATTATGCAGCCAATATCGTAAGATCCACCCGTGAAATGGAGGAAAATGGCTGGCATTTAACCAAACATGGTCAGGAAGAATTAGAAGCCGTCAATCGTCATGTTTATGAAATACTAAATGGTACGATGAAAGCATTTACCACACAGGATTTAGAGGTAGCAAAAGAAATCATTGGACAGGAAAAATTAATCAGTGAAGAATGCATGGCACTTAAGAAACATCATATTAAAAGATTACGTGAGGGAATATGTTCATTAGAAACAGGACTTATTCTAGAAGATGTGTTAAACTATTTAGAAAGGGTTGCAGGACATTGTGCAAATGTCTGTGTCTACCTGTTACAGACCCAGGAGGGTGGGTATGAAATTCATGAACGATAGGAGTTAGTTATGGCTTTAATATTTATAGTGGAAGATGACAGTAACATCAGCGAAATTGAAACCATTGCATTAAAAAACAGCAATTACCAGGTTTCTACATTTGAATGTGCATCCGAATTATATAAAGCATTAGAGGGTGTGATTCCAGATTTGATCTTATTAGATGTCATGCTTCCAGATGAAGATGGATTTACCATCGTAAAGAAATTGAGAAATAATTTAAAAACCCGTTCTCTTCCAATCATTATGATTACAGCAAAATCTACAGAGATGGATATGGTACGTGGATTAGATATCGGAGCAGATGATTACATTAAGAAACCATTTTCTGTTATGGAATTGTTATCACGTGTAAAAGCACTGCTTCGTCGTACGAGAGAAATGGAAACTCATATATTGCAAAACGGAAGTATCGTGTTAAATCATGATGAGCATTTGGTAACAGTGGCTGGTGCTCAGGTGGAACTAACATACAAGGAATATGAATTGCTACGTCATCTCATGACAAATGCAGGGGTCGTATTATCTCGTGATACAATTATGCGCCTCGTGTGGGATACAGATTTCGAAGGAGAATCCCGTACTGTGGATATGCATATCAAAACCTTACGACATAAATTAGGGGAAGATCGTAAACTTATTCGTACCGTAAGAAACGTAGGATATGTGATGGATAAGCAATAATCAGTAATCAAGATAGGAAAGAATGAATGAGAAGAAAAATTCATACGCGTCTGCTTGCCATTGCATTTACAGCAATTATTGCTATTACCATGGGCACAACGCTGGTATATTATAATCTCTTTGAAAAGCAGGTGCGAAATGACCTTCGAGTCAGTGCTGAACTTCTCGATGAGTCAGGAGTATTTGAACAAGTAAATAATGAAAGTGGGCAGATTTCGAAGAAAGAGCTGAAATCTACCTTTCAGAAAATTGAAAAAGAAAAGCTTCGTATTACCTGGGTTGATCAGGATGGTACAGTATTATTCGATAATGACACGGATGCACTTGAGCTTGACAACCATTTGATGCGTCCGGAGATTCAGGATGCCATTGCAAATGGTTCCGGTGAATCGGTACGTCAGTCGGATACGTTAAATATGAATACCTACTATTATGCCCTACGTT
>JAZUED010000173.1:0-3249 GCA_045640005.1 Candidatus Fimousia sp. | reverse complement strand
TATACAGTTTGGGATATTCAAACGAGAAGCTTAAAACTGCAATGAAGAACCAGATTGATAAGGTAATGCATATTTCAAACCTGTATTATTCAGAGCCAATGGCGAGTGCAGCGAAAAAGCTTAGCGAATGTGCTGGAATGGACAGGGTTTTCTTTACAAATTCAGGTACTGAAGCAATTGAAGGTCTTATAAAGACTGCCAGAAAATATGCTTTCACAAAGGATGGCACAACTGATCACGAGATTATCGCAATGGAGCATTCTTTCCATGGACGTTCTCTGGGTGCGCTTTCAGTGACAGGAAATGCACATTATCGTGAGGCATTTGAGCCACTTATAGGCGGAATAAAGTTTGCTAATTTTAATGATATTGAGTCGGTAAAGAGTCAGATTACAGATAAGACCTGTGCGATTTTAATGGAGACAGTTCAGGGTGAAGGTGGTATCTATCCTGCAGATCCAGAATTCTTAAAAGAACTTCGTAAGATCTGTGATGAAAAAGATATCTTATTAATCTTTGATGAAGTTCAGTGTGGTATGGGACGTACTGGTTCTTTATTCGCACATGACCGTTATGGTGTAAAACCTGACGTTATGGCACTTGCAAAAGCACTTGGCTGTGGTGTTCCAGTCGGAGCATTTGTGGTAAATGCAAAAGCAGATGGCGCTTTAGTTCCTGGTGACCATGGTACAACATACGGCGGTAATCCATTTGCAACAAAAGCAGTATCTACAGTATTTGATCTTTACGAAGAACTTGGCATTGTAGATCACGTCAATGAAGTTGGTGCTTACATGGGTGCAGCTCTTGATGCTTTAGTTGAAAAATATGATTTCGTAAAAGCTCATCGTGGTGTTGGTCTTATGCATGGCTTAGAACTTGATCAGCCTGTTGGTGAAATCATTAAGAAATGTATGGATAAAGGCGTGATCATTATCAATGCAGGAGCAAATATCTTACGTTTTGTTCCACCGCTTGTAATTGAAAAAGAACATGTCGATGAAATGATCGCTATTTTAGATGGTGTTTTAGCTGAAATGTAATGATTTAAGTAATTCTATATGAATTTTAAGGCTGCAGATTGATTCTGTGGCCTTTTTTTATTGTAATCAATTTACAAAAACTTGCAAACAATCTTGATTTTCGTTACAATATAATGTAGGTGACTGGCATTATATCTATTTATAAGTACACTTTTTCGTGGGCGACGAAGAAGGAGCGTCATTATGAAGAAGATGAGAATGTTAGTGCTGATTTGCTATATCTTTATGGCAATTTTGTTTGTAAGTGGTTGTGAAGGAAAAGATGATTCGATTGTGCTAAATGCAAAGTCGTCTTCGCAAGATTCGGTACAAGATTCCTCTAGGGAAGCTGAAAATCCAACGGGAAAGATCTTTGTTTATATCTGTGGGCAGGTGAAAAATCCTGGAGTATATGAGCTTGATGCTACGGATCGCATTGTAAAAGCGATTGACCTTGCCGGAGGCCTTACGAAGAAGGCTGACGAAACAAGTGTGAATCAGGCGGCTAAGATGGAGGATGGACAGCAGATCTATATTCCTGCAAGGGAGCATTTGCAAACGGATGGCAATAATGATGGCAATGGAGAAAATACTGGTAATGGGAATCTGATTTCGATTAATAAAGCCAGTAAAGAAGAACTGATGAGTATTCCGGGAATTGGTGAAGCGAAGGCAGCAAGTATCATTGCTTATCGCGAGGAACATGGCAGTTTTTCGAAGATTGAAGATTTGATGAATATATCCGGCATTAAAGACGGTGTATTTGCCAAGATGAAAAATTATATTACACTATAGTAATGAACATAGAGGAGACACATTTATGGGAAAGAAAATTTTAGTTGTTGATGACGAAAAGTCCATCGTTAAGGGCATTAAGTTTTCCTTAGAACAGGACGATTATGAAGTAACTTGTGCCTATGATGGACAGGAAGGCCTTAATTATGCAAAAGAAACAGCATTTGATGTTGTGCTTCTTGACCTTATGCTTCCTGAGTTGAATGGATACGAAGTATGCCAGGCAATCAGAGAATTTTCTGATATGCCAATCATCATGCTCACAGCAAAAGGCGATGACATGGATAAGATCCTTGGCCTTGAATATGGTGCTGATGATTATGTAACAAAACCATTT
This sequence comes from Candidatus Fimousia sp., assembly GCA_045640005.1. Lineage (GTDB taxonomy): Bacteria > Bacillota > Clostridia > Lachnospirales > Lachnospiraceae > Fimousia. Next base: position 1,095 of record JAZUED010000173.1, on the reverse strand, counting down.
AACATTCTTGAAGTAAAAGCGCGTATTAAAGCGATTATTCGTCGTAGCAGCCATAAAGCAGTGAAGGAAGAAGCTCCACATATCGTAGAAAGTGGAGGCTTAAAAGTAGATTTTGAAAGCAGACGTGTATACACAGATAATACAGAAGTGAACTTAACTGCAAAAGAATTTGATTTGTTAAAATTACTGATTTCCAATCCAAACAAGGTTTATGGAAGAGAAAATCTCTTAAAGACTGTATGGGGCTATGACTATCCAGGTGATGTAAGAACTGTAGACGTACACATCCGTAGATTAAGAGAAAAGATTGAACGTAATTCTGCAGAACCACAATATATTCATACAAAATGGGGTGTAGGCTATTATTTCCAGGGTTAAAGAAAAGCTGTCCTTATTTAAGAGCATGCGATTTCTGATTTTTAGCGTGTTATCTCTGCTGATTATCGTAGTAGTTTTTCTTTATGGTAGAAGTTTAGAGAGCGCCTATAATCAGAGAGCGATTCAGTTAAAAACGAAGTCTGTAACCAGTCAGTGTAAGATGATGGCTGAACAGATTGCAAATGTTAACTTCCTGATTGATGATGCTACAAATACGGTATCTTCTCAGCTTGATGCATTAGCTGCTGATGGTATGTTAGATGGCCGTATCATCGTTGTAAATCAGGGTTATCAGATTGTCAAGGACACAAAAGGTAAACATAAAGGTAAATATTTTATTTCATCAGACTTAAAAAAAGTAATGGAAGGCAAAACTGTCGATTCCAAAACGGATTTTAAGAAAGATGATTATATGAATCTGATCATTCCGGTTAAATTTAATAAATCATCAAAAGATACTGGCGATGCACAGATTTTAGGTGCGATTATCGTAGACTCTTCTCTGGCAGATATTCATGAAACACAGTCAGGAATTCGAACACAGCGTTTGTTATTATCCTTTGTCTTTATGATCATGGGGATTTCCATTGCATTTGTGCTTAGTACATTCTTTACTCGTGATTTCCGTAAGGTAGATAAAAACTTAAAGTATATCTCTATGGGACATGAAGATGAACTTATTGAAGAAGTTGGTTTTACGGAAATGAAAGAGACGGT
>JAZUED010000172.1:0-4525 GCA_045640005.1 Candidatus Fimousia sp. | reverse complement strand
CATCAACGGAATATACCTTAACTGCGCCGTTTTGAAGCATGCAGTCGGTAAATCCACCTGTAGAAGCGCCACAATCCATGCAGACTTTTCCTTCTAAACGAACACCAAAGCAGTCCATGGCTTTTTCAAGCTTTAAGCCACCACGGCTTACGTACTTTAATGTCTTGCCTCGTACTTCAAGCTTCGCTGTTTCCGGGAAGGTAGAACCTGCTTTATCTTCCTTCTGGCCATCCACATATACAATTCCTGACATAATGATCGCTTTGGCTTTTTCTCTGGACTGAGCCAGACCCTGTTCCACGAGCATAACATCCAAACGTTTTTTCATAAGTTCCTCTTTTCATTCTAACGGACAAATGGACATGCCTCGCATGCCCATCCGCCCGAAACTTTTATATTCATATTTTATATCTATTCTAATTGCTTAATATTAATAATCTCTGTCAATTAAGAAATCAATGAGATCCATTAAGAAGTAATCTTCTCCAATGAATAAATTAAGCTGTGCTTTTGCATCTTCACAAAGCTTCTTCACATCTTCTTTTGCCTGTTCTAAGCCAACTAAAGATACATAAGTTGTCTTTTCATTCTTTTCATCACTTCCGATTGGTTTTCCAAGTTTATCCTGATCGCCGATTACATCTAAGATGTCATCCTGAATCTGGAATGCGATACCGATCTTACGAGCGATTCTCTTCATCATCTGAACTTCACCATTGCCTGCACCTGCGAGTGCTGCACCGATCATCATAGATGCTTCGATTAATGCAGAAGTCTTCTTCTGGTGAATAAATGTTAATGTTTCGAGATCGATTTCCTTACCTTCCATCTCAACATCAACAACCTGACCGCCGATCATGCCATAAACACCGGCTTTCTGTCCAAGATAGCGCAGAGCTCTGGCTGCATCTGCCATATGATCTACATAAGAAAATGCGCTTGCTGCTGTTTCATAAGCAAAGTTAAGCAATGCATCTCCTGCAAGGAGTGCCATAGCTTCGCCGTATACAACGTGAGCTGTCTTTTTGCCTCTTCTGTATTCATCATCGTCCATACAAGGAAGATCATCATGAATAAGAGAATATGTATGGATCATCTCGATTGCAGCCATAAATGGTTCTACAACCTTAGAAGTTCCGCCAAACATCTTATAAGTTTCTAACATAAGCAGTGGACGGATTCTCTTACCGCCTGCAGACATAGAATATTCCATTACTTCATAAATGGTTTTCTGTGGTCCTACGATATCCGGCATCATAGGCATAATAATTTCATCAATTTGTTTTGCTCTTTCAGCAATATCTGCTTTTGTAATCATCGTTCTTCCCCCTTCTCTAAGATGATCAGTTCTTTCTCAACTGCATCTAAAGATTTCTGGCACTTTGTCACTAAAGAAACACCTTTTGTGTAGAGTGAAAGGGCATCTGCTAATGTGGTATCTTCTTTTTCAAGCTTTGCTACGATCTCATCAAGCTCTTCAAATGCTTTTTCCACTGTGAATTTATCATCACTCATGCGTATTACTCCTTTCTTCTACTACTCTTGTTACTTTTCCATGGATCTTCCCATCGGAAATTTGTATACAGATGGAATCACCTTCCTTTACCTGTGCCACATGGGTAACAGGATGGCTACCCGCATCTGAAATATATCCAAAACCACCGATTAACTTTGCTGATGGCGATAATCCGTTAAGCTTTTCTAAATACATCATCAGCTGGTGGTCCATTCGGGTCTTTTTATTATGCATTGCATGAAACAGTTTATCTTCAATCTGGGAAAGTCTCATCTGCTGTTGTTTGTGTTGATTTTTCGGGCTTAGGGCAAGCAGTCTTCCCTGATACTGTTCTAATTTATATTTCGCCATACGAAGCTTCTGATCCATACGGTAATTAAGCTGATCTTCATAGCTTAAAATCTGGCCTACTAACTCTCTGATATCTGGAATAGCCAGTTCACAGGCTTCACTTGGTGTTGCTGCGAGTTTATCTGCCACATAGTCAGAAATGGAGGTGTCGCTTCCATGCCCAACCCCTGAAATAATCGGTGTTTTAGCGGCAAAGATTGCTCTGGCAACAATTTCTTCGTTAAATGCCCATAAATCCTCAATAGATCCTCCCCCTCGTCCAATGATAATGGTATCCATATCCATGGCATCTAAGGTCTGAATCCCCTTTACAATCGAGATTGCTGCTCCATCTCCCTGTACCTTGGCTGGGTAGAGATAAAGCTGCACGTAAGGATTTCTTCGTTTTGCGATGGTGGTGATATCTCTAATGACTGCTCCTGTACTAGCCGTTACAATCCCCACCTTTTTCGGATTTTTCGGAATCGGCTTCTTAAGCTCATGATCGAAAAGCCCTTCTTCATATAATGCAATTTTAAGTCTCTCAAATTCTTCATAAAGTACGCCAATACCATCTAATATGATATCTGCCGCATAAAGCTGATAGGTTCCATCACGTTCGTATACATTGATGCTTCCTCCAACTACTACATTCTGGCCATTCTCCATCTTAAAACGAAGGCCATCTCGACGATTTCCTGCAAACATCACACAGGAAATATGACTCTTCCCATCCTTTAATGAAAAGTAGATATGTCCGGATGAATGATACTTGCAGTTTGATACTTCTCCTTTGATATAAATACGAGAAAGCATATAATCTGCTAAAAACATCCTTCTGATATAAGAATTAATCTGAGAAACCGAATAAATTTTCTGGTTTTGTCTCATACTATACTAATTTTGCAAGAACACCATTCACGAATTTTGGAGAGTTGTCATTGCCATATGTTTTTGCAAGCTCTACAGCTTCATTAATTGCAACTCTCACCGGAATGTCTTCATCAAATTTCATCTCATAAGTTGCAAGACGTAAGATTGCAAGCTCTGCTTTACCCATACGGGAAATCTTCCAGCCTGTAGATGCTTCAGAGATCATCGCATCAATTTCTTCTATCTTGTCAAAGATGTTCTGCGTTTTCTTGGTCATATATGCGCGTTCTTTATCAGTAACGCCTTTTAATGCATCGAGGTATGCCTCGAGCTGTTCTAATCTATCTTCTTCAGATTCCACAAATTCCACCTGGAAAATCATACGGAAAATGTGTTCTCTAACTTCACTTCTTGTCATAAATACTAATCCTTTCGGTTAATTTAATATATAAGAAATTGTGTTACAATTTCTCGTATATTAAAACAGCGGGGCTGTCTTTTCAGTCCCGCCGCAAACTTTATTCTTCTTCCATGGAAACACCGGCAATGCGGATGTTTACTTCTGTTACTTCGAGTCCTGTCATGTTTTCAATTGCAGTTTTAACTCTTTCCTGAACTCGTTCAGAAACAGATTTAATGCTTACTCCATAATCTAATTCAAGGGACATATCTACAGCAACTTTGCCGTCTACTACTTTTGTTCTGATGCCCTTGGATAATTTCTGGAATCCAAGCTTGGAAACTAAATCGTTTGTGATGTTACCATATAATTTTGCAACACCTTTTGTGTCTGTTGCAGCGATTGCTGCGATTACTGTAATTACTTCATCAGCGATTTTTACTTCACCAATGGTTGTATCTTTATTCACATTAATTCCATTATTATAATCCATAAATAAGCCTCCTGTTAACTGTCATAATACATAAGTTTATTATAACAAACATATTATCGTTTGAAAAGTACTTTCAATTTCCCATTATTATATAAAAAATTGAGCACTGACATACTGATAATGACAATATATCCTAATATGCTTAAGTAATCTGGGAAATCTCCAAAAATCAAAATACTGTATAAAGCACTGAATAAAATCTGAGAATAATCAAAAATTGAGATTTCTTTTGCCGGTGCATAACGGTATGCCGCAGTAACTCCAAACTGTCCGCAGGCTGCTGAAACACCTGCACATAAAAGAAGTATAAACTGCTTTAATGACATCGGAACAAAGCCTGTCACCATAAATGGGATACAGCAAAGGGTGGAGAATCCGGAGAAAAACATAACAATAACCGGCCCTTTTACGCCCTTAGATCCTAAATATCGCACCGTCGTATAAGCTGCTCCTGCCGTAATTCCACCAAGTAAACCAATCGCCGATGGAAAAAGGGAAGCAGATGCAAAGGATGGTTTGATAATAAGCAAGCTTCCTAAAAATGCAATCGCAACTGCACATGCCTGAAACGGCGCCACCTTTTCTTTCAAGAATAAATAAGAAAAGATAATGACAAAAAATGGTGACAATTTATTTAACATATTCGCATCTGATAAGATCAGATGATCCACCGCATAAAAATTACAGAAGATACCGATTGTTCCAAGGGTGGAGCGCACAATCAATGCCGGCAGATTCTCTTTTCCAAAAGAAAACTTATTACCACTTTGTCTTAATAAAAACCATGCACAGAAAAAAGCAACGATATTTCGAAAAAAGCTTTTTTCAATAGAAGGGAGATCTCCTGCCATCTTGACAAACATACTCATGGTAGCAAACCCAAGTGCTGACATCAAGATACAGAAAATCGCCT
>JAZUED010000171.1:0-2092 GCA_045640005.1 Candidatus Fimousia sp. | reverse complement strand
GCTGCGTCCATAGCTACGTTACCACCACCAACTACAACTGTCTTTTTACCAACAGAGATTGGTGTGTCATAGGAATCATCGTAAGCATGCATTAAGTTGGATCTTGTTAAGTATTCATTCGCTGCGAATACACCATTTGCTGTTTCTCCTGGGATACCCATGAACATTGGAAGAACAGCACCGGAACCGATAAATACAGCTTCGAATCCTTCATTTTCCATTAATTCATCGATTGTTGTAGCTTTACCGATTACTACGTTTGCTTCAAATTTAACGCCTAATTCTTTAACTTTTTCGATTTCTTTACGAACTACTTTTGTCTTAGGAAGACGGAATTCAGGAATACCGTAAGCTAATACACCACCGAGTTCATGTAAAGCTTCAAATACAGTTACTTCGTAACCTAATTTAGCTAAGTCACCAGCACATGTAAGACCAGCAGGGCCGGAACCGATAACAGCTACTTTATGACCATTCATCTTTTCAGCCTTTTTAGGCATGATGTTGTTTTCTAATGCGTAGTCAGCTACGAATCTTTCTAACTTACCGATAGAGATTGCGTCGCCTTTGATACCACGAATACATTTGCTTTCGCACTGAGATTCCTGAGGACATACACGACCACAGATTGCTGGTAATGCGGAAGACTGACCAATTACTTCGTAAGCGCCTTCGAAGTCACCGTCTTTTACTTTGGAGATAAATCCAGGAATGTTGATGCTTACTGGACATCCTTTGATACACTGTGCGTTTTTACATGTGATACAACGGTTAGCTTCTGCTACTGCTTCTTCTGCATTGTATCCATAACATACTTCTTCAAAGTTAGTTGCACGAACTTTTGGATCCTGTTCTCTAACTGGAACTCTTTCTAATACGTTTGCCATTATTTGTCACCTCCACAGTTTCCACATCCGCCGTGATGTGTATCGCCTTCCTGTAATTTAAGAATTGCACGCTGTTCTAAATCTTTGTACATCTGCTGTCTCTTCATAGCAGCGTCAAAGTCTACACCGTAACCATCAAATTCTGGTCCGTCAACACATGCGAATTTAACTTCGTCATTAACTAATACACGACAAGCACCACACATACCAGTACCATCAACCATGATTGGGTTCATAGATACGATACATTCTTTGATGCCTAATTTCTTAGCACATAAAGCACCGAATTTCATCATGATCATAGGTCCGATGATAACTGCTACGTCATAGGATTTACCTTCAGCGTAAAGAGCTTCTAACTGAGCTGTAACCATACCAGAGAATCCGTAAGATCCATCGTCTGTACATGGATAGTAGTTTGCTGCAACTGCTTCCATTTCTTTTTCAAGGATTAATAAGTCTTTGTTTTTAGCACCGATGATACAGTCAACATCAACGCCATGTTCTTTCATCCATTTAACCTGTGGGTAAACTGGTGCTGCACCAACACCACCACCGATGAAGATGATTTTCTTTTCTTTTAATTCTTCGATTGGCATTTCGATTAATTCAGATGGACATCCTAATGGGCCTGTGAAGTCCATGAAAGAATCACCTGTTTTTAATTCAGCAAATTTCTGTGTGGAAGCACCGATTGGCTGGAACACGATTGTGATTGTTCCTGCTTCTCTATCATAATCACAGATAGTGAGTGGAATTCTTTCTCCCTTTTCATCAAGCTTAACAATGATGAACTGACCTGGCTGGCAGTGAGCAGCAACACGTGGTGCATCAACAACCATGAGGTAGTTTGTTGCAGATAATTGCTCTGCTTTCAAAATCTTATACATTTTGTTTCCTCCTACATGTTGAATATTGGCTGAGTACACAGCATCCATCTCCTTTGTTCAAGGTGATGTAGCATGTTTATATAATCAATCACGCCTTACAGCATGATCTGGCATCCATCCCATCAAAAGATCGTGAGATGGATGCGTCATAGACTAAAATTCAATTTAAGCACTATTATTGCATTTTTCTAAAAAAAACACAAGGGAAAATTAAAATTGCTTAAAAATATTATCCTATTAAGACATTAACTTAACAAAATTATCTATTGAGCCCTATTATGATATACCCAATTTCTCTTTCAAACAATCAAATCG
>JAZUED010000170.1:0-7014 GCA_045640005.1 Candidatus Fimousia sp. | reverse complement strand
CCGGGGCTTCATACCAGATGTATCCGATCAGGGCGCAGTAGAGCAGTCTTTCTGCTTTGACCCAGAAATCTTCGGAAGATTTCTCACCCTCACCCTTAGTGTTGGCAATGATGGTGTTGGTCAGCTTCAGGATATCACGTTCGGAACGGATGTAAACAAATGGATTGTAGTGCATGCTTTTGTCGAAATTGATGGTATTTATCGTTTTCACAGTATAGCCGTGAGTCACTAACATCTGGCCACATTCCACGATCAGGGTTCCTTTTGGATCTGTAACTACATAGGAGCTATGCATCTGCATGAGCGATGGCTTGATGAAGAATCGTGTCTTACCGGATCCGGAACCACCAATGACCACGATGTTTTTGTTACGGGCGTATTTTGGCAGCTTTGGACGGCTTTCCATGGTGAGCCGTTCTGTCTGAGTCAGAGGGATGTTCTCAGAAAACTCTGGATTGATAAATGGTTTGATATCCGTGCTATTACCCCAGCGTGCAGAACCATACTCGGAACCGGTACGATACTTTTTGGCGTTCTTACGTCTGTACTGAAGGATCAGCCAGATGGCAACAGAAAAGCCTGCTCCTACAAGCAGATCTAAGAGATGCAAGCTAGGAAACAGGCTTTGGAATGCATATTGCAGATGGCTGAATGCAAAGATGCTTTTATTAAAATAATCGGCTCCAGGAGAGTGGCGATAGAGCCAGTAGAGCTTATCGCCCAGGTATCCAAAGAGCAGATAGGGCAGGATACGGATCAGGAATTTCTTTATCTCTGTCGTGTCCGGAATACGAAGTTTGGGTGGTTTTAAATTCATTTTCATTATCGGCTGTGCTCCTGTACTTTTGTTCTGACCTTTTGCATGCTGAGAGTGTCTTTAACAACCTCCATTGCTTTAAGCAGCTTCTTGCGGACAGAAGGACGATTCTGAATTTTGCTGACATTAGCGGAATACTCTTTGAAAGCAACATTCATCACATCCACATCTTTTGCCTTGAAGAAGACGTAGTAACGTGGAGGGTTGGCAGTGCCATCTTTTTTCAGAGCATAGTCGATATCATACTTGCGGGCAACCTTGTGAAATGAGCCAATGTTCTTGTCGGTAATCTGAATGTTGGTGAGCTTGTCATTTCCGGCGGTAAGATCAGACAGGGTCTGTTTGCCTCTGACCGGATCCTCTTTCTGGTTGCCTGCATTTTTTCTGGCAAGACTTTCGGCTTTCATCTTGTCGATCTGCTTGGAAGCATAGGCAGTAGCTGACTTGAATGCCCTGGCTGTCAGCTTGCCACCACTGATGCAGAGGGTGATGGTCTGACGGTTAATATCATCCTGCATGGGGAACCTCCTTTCTGGTTATGCCTGGGTACTGCGGACCCAGTTGCTGTAAAATGCATCCTCAGTGGAGCTGGATTTGTAAAGCATGGTGAGAAGATAACGGTCAAGACGATATATCTTCTGATCCTGCTGTGCAAATGCAGTGAGGACGTACTCGATGTTGCTGTAATTTAGTTTTAAGAGTCTGCCTTTTACCACAGACTGTGGAATCTGCTGACCATCAATGGTGATGGTTGGGGCAGAAGAGCAGACGGCATCCACCATGATGTCGATGATGCCATCGATCATGCGAACCTCGTGAGGGTGAGTCATGCAGAGGTCTTCGTACATGATGTTTTTCTTGATCAGCCCCTGATAAAGCTCATACTGGGTAGAGCTTGCCTGCTGGGCACCAATGGACTGCATGAATGGATCTGTGGAGCTTTCTGTCCATCGATCCATCTGCCCAGTTGTTCTGTGATTGATTGATGGATAGTTGATTACATCGTTACTTGATTTCTTGGTATTTCTTTGGGTCTTTCTTTTATAAGCGTGGGGCTTTCCAGTATCCGCAGCATCTGTATCCGAAGAAACCGTATCCGTAATACCCGTGTTCGGGTTTTCCGTACACGGTAAATCTGTATACGGAGAATCAGTATACGCAGAGTCAGAATACGATTCATTTGCCAGAGGATGCTCGCCGGAAGCACGGACAGGGGAGAATGCAGCCATCGGATCCTGGTCAGTATTCTCATTGTCAGAATCTTCGGCTTCTACCTGTGGTGTCTCATAGATGATGTATTCAATCTCCTGGAACTTGCCATCCACGATTGGCTGATGGCGCTTCATATAGCCGTATTCCTCAAGCTCCTTTAAAGTACTGGAAATACTGGTCACACCTTCCTTGCAAATGGATGCCAACCCGCGGACATTGTAGTGCCAGCCTTCCGGAAGGGAGAGCATGATGGAGAGCAGCCCCTTTGCTTTCAGGGAAAGATTTTTGTCTCTGAGATGATAATTAGACATGACGGTGTAATTCTTGGTTTTTTCAATACGAATGACAGCCATGTGAAACCTCCTGTATCTAAAAATGGAGGACCGACGAAAATGCCAGTGCACTTACGACGGCCCTCGGGATTCGTAATTATTTATTTGCAAAGTACTGTTCCAGAGCCTTGGTGATGACCTCTGAGATCTCATGTTCCTGCTTACCGGTAAAATACTTTCGATATACGGTTTTCGGAATCTTGGTGCTCTGGTACATTTTCTTCTTATCTTTTTCGCGGTCCAGTCCAAGAAGAAGCATACGCATGTTTTCTTCTGTCAGGGTACCGGATTTGCTTTTCTGGTGGAGCATGTTGGCGGAAGAACGGTCCAGCTTCACATTGTAAGCATGGAGGAAATCATCCAGCCATTTCTGCTCTTCATGGGTGAGATAGGAAATCTCAACCGAAACCACAAGCTGAAGCTTATTCTTGTCCAGCTTTGATTTGAATTCGGGGATCAGCTGATTGATGCGAAGAAGTCTTGCTACCGTAGAAGGGGAAAGACTGTATTCGTCAGCCAGGGCTTTTCTGCTGTTCTGTACCAGATCCTTGGCTTCTTTCTCACGTCCTTCCAGGATAAGCAGTTCGCGCTCAATATCATTTCTCTTTCCCTGATTGGAAATCTGCCCGTAATGGGCAGCAATGACTGCAGCTCTTTCACTGATCTGCATCTCAGAAAATCCTCGCTGCAGTAGATTGGTCTCTACCACGTAGAGCCAGCCTTCTTCTTCGGAAAGATTCTCCTTTACGATAGCAGGGATTGTGGTAAGTCCTGCCAGTTTGGATGCATTCATACGGTTGTGACCGGCAAGCATCTCATAATGATTTTCGTCCAAACGAAGAACGATGACCGGAGTTAAAACTCCATTTTTCTTGATGCTTTCTACCATGTCATTCAGGCGGTCCCCTTCATACAGTCGGAAGAGGTGGTTGTGATATGGCTGGATCCATGAAATCGGAATCTCAACTACGTGGTTTGCAGCATCTTTATCAACATCACTGGATGATGGAATCAGATCAATCACATCGTGAACAATTCTTCTCTTTGGTGCATCTAACTTCAATTCGACTCCTCCTCTTTCTTAAATTCTGCGGCTGCTACAATACGGACTTCACTGTCTGCTTTTCCCTTCTTGCGACCTGGCATGGGAAGCAATTCAGCTCCCAGAAGCTCTCTGGCGAGGTTCTGATAACCAATCGACGCAGGAGAGGATGGCAGATATTCAATGATGCTCTTGGCGTAATATACGGCTTCTCCGACCTTAATAGTCATCGGAATAGAAGACTGGAAAATGTGGAGACGCCCTTCATATTCCTCGAGAATCTGTTCCTTGATCACCTTGCAGAGGCTTGTACGTCTTTCACACATGGTGAATAGCACGCCGGCAATCTCCAGATTCGGGTTGAAACGGCGCTTCACCTTCTTGATGGTCTTCATGAGGCTTTCCAGTCCCATGGCAGATAAGAACTGTGGATTGACCGGAATCAGAACCTGATCAGCAGCTACCAGCGCATTGATGTTCAGGTTATCAAGCTTCGGACCGGTGTCCACAAGGATGAAATCATAATCCTTTTTCAGAGGTTCCAGAATCATAGCAAGGAAGCGTTCACTGCCCATTTCCAGTCTCATGGTTTCTGAGACTGCAGACAGATAACTGCTGGCCGGAATCAGATCCACAAGGCCACAGTGCTGAATATAGAGTTCCTTCTCCGGAAGTTCTTCATCCTCAAGCTGAGCTGCAAGCAGGTGAGCAATACCAATCGGAACAGCATCTACATTTTCAATACCAAGACAGGTCGTCAGATTGGCCTGACAATCCATGTCAACAGCAAGAACTTTATAGCCCATGAGGGAAAGTGCAACGGAGAGATTGTGAGTGGTCACAGTCTTGGCACAGCCACCCTTTTGCGCAGAGCAGACGATTATTTTTGCCATTTTCTTGTCTACCTCCTTAAAATTGTATATAATGCAGTTGTGACATTTTTGAACAGAAGTGTGATTCCAACTAACATCTGGAATGCAAACACGAAGATGCCAATGATGCCACCAATCAATACGTTAAATGCGAATACAGCAACAGTACCGCCAATTCCAAGCCCTCTGGGGAAGAACCAAATCATCATTCTTCCAATACCGAAGGGCATCCCGATCAGAAGCAACATCATGAAAACATCGCACTGAGTGCCATGTATATAAAGCGGTCGGCAGAACCATGCCATGAATGCGGCTATCGCCAGGGGCTTTAACAGCGCCTTAAAAGCAGTTTTTGTCATAGGGCATAACTCCTTTCATCAAAGGGGCTGGTAACAAAATCAAGCCATTTTTAAGTTGTTGGGGTTAAATAAAACTGGAGCCCACACCAATATGAGGGCCCCAGTCCATAAGAATTTCTATGAAATTTATAGAGGGACAGCCAGCCCACGAGCCCACATAAGGCGGTGCGGTTCTTGATTTGTCCCTATTATATCGAACGCGTATCTGATTTTGCACAGCTTTAAGCATTTCCTGCACAGTGGATTTGGTATCCGACAGGTGTGCGATATCAATCTTTATGCTACAGCATTTGGATCAGATATTGATTGGGAATATGTTCTTTCCTGCCTTCAGGATGTTCGTGCAGATTTATTTGCGGCATCCATGTTTGTGATTGGAGAGAAATATTTGACCTTTGATCCGATTAAAGCATGTTATCCTGACTGTTGGAAATCAATTGAAGTAGACGAAACAGCCATGTTAGACGATTTACTCGCTTCTGGGGTATTTGGACAGTCAGATATGAGCCGTAAACACAGCAGTAATATTACGCTTAATGCAATGATAGCAGATAAACGTGGTGAGAAGGCATCTACAGGAAAAATTCAGGCTGCGATTAAAGCAGTATGCCTTCCTGTTGATAAGATGTCTGATCGATTTACTTACTTGAAAAAAATGCCATTCTTGCTTCCGATTGCATGGATCCAGAGAGTATGGATCTACAAAAAGGAAACAGCAGGTAATCAGAAAGGCAATAATGCCGCTGATAGTATTAAAATCGGCAATGAACGTGTTGAATTGATGCGTAAATATGGAATAATAAAATGACACCAAGCCCCGACGATTGCCGGGGCTTAGCGTAGGAGTGGGCACTTTAACACTGAGAACTTCTAAACTACATAGTGTAAATGTAAGTGAACAAAAATATTTTATCTCGTATTAACGATTGTTAGTACGAGATTTTTTCTTTTTTGATTTCGGGACGTTTCCGACACGTTGGTTTTGCTGTTGTAAAATATTACCGACTATAAAGAATATTAATATGAGTATATATTTGATAAATTTATTTTTCATACAATTTAAAGGAGTTAAATTACAAGATGGAAGATAATAAAATTGATAGCATTTATAAACTGAAAGAAAATTATATTTTGCGTAAAGTCGCTGATTCTTATATGATTGTTCCAGTTGGTGATCAAATTGCAAATTTTGGTGGTGTCATTCCAACAAATAAAACAGTTGCTTCTATTTGGGATTTATTAAAAGAAGGAACAACTATGGATTCCATGGTTAGTAAGTTATGCGAATTATACGAAGTAGATGAGCAGACTGCTCAATCAGATCTAACTGTTTTGATGAAAGTGCTTATGAAACGTAATATGGTAGAAAAGGCATAGACAGATGAAAAATATAGAATATGCAGAGCGTTTCCCTTATAGTGGTACTTTTGAGCTGACAGGAAGATGCAATCTCAATTGTAATATGTGTTACGTTCATGTAGATCAACAACGTATAGATGAACTAGGATGTACAGAACTTTCAACAGAAGAATGGAAGCGTATAACAGACGAAGCATTTGACGCAGGGGTATTTCAGTTATTATTAACTGGTGGTGAACCTATGATGCGTAAAGATTTTATCGAATTATATACATATATTGCGCAGAAGGGATTTCTTCTGACTCTATATACGAATGCTACCATGATGACAGATGAAATTTTTGAAGTTTTACAGAAGTATCCGCCACATATGATTGGGGTTACTATTTATGGAATGTCTTCAGATACTTATGGAAAAGTATGTGGACGTAAACAAGGATTCCAAAATATGATGGAAGCACTTCCAAAACTGATGTCTTTACCATCTGGAATCGAGTTACGTGCAACAATTACACAAGATAATCTTTATGAAGCAGTTGAAATAGAAACTTTTATTAAAAAGATTGACTTAGACAGACATGTTACATTTAACATGAATCATACTATTTTTAAATCTGGAAGACATAGTATTGCATGCCCTGAAGAAGTAAGACTGACACCGAGACAAAATATAGCTTATTATGTCAAGCGTTACATAGACATGTGTGAGGATGCAATTGAACATCCTGAAAAACTTACAGCAATTACAACTGATCAAGAGAGTACCGATACGAAGGATGAAACAGAGAAGAATGATATCAAGACAGGACTTATGGGTTGTATGGCTGGATGGCAGAATGTAACAATCGGATGGAATGGTCGAATGCTTGCATGTCAGCTTATGGATATTATTTCTGTTGATTGTAGAAATCAAAGTTTTATGGAGGCCTGGAATGAATTAGAAAACAAAGTGCCAATTCGAATAATTCCAGAAAATTGTAAATCATGTGAGAACATAAATGAATGTGGGGTATGTCCCGCG
>JAZUED010000169.1:0-5880 GCA_045640005.1 Candidatus Fimousia sp. | reverse complement strand
TAATTCTTATAATATTACAATACTATTTCAATTATAGCAAATACAGGATAAATATCAATTCTATTTTTACATATGTATATATGCAAAAATAGTTTCGCTTGCGAAACTCTCGCGCCGAGCGCGGTTGCGACAGCGACATCTACATTACGCGCGAGTGTGCACTCCACGAAGTGCTTTTTGAATATACGAAGAAATTGCATCGCAATTTTCTCGTATATTCAAAAAGAGGGACTCTGCTAGCAGAGTCCCTCAAAATGTTTATTAAAATCTAATTCGACTTTTAGATAAGATTACTGTTCGTTTTTCTTAACTAATGCTTCGTATTTAGCTTTAGCTGTAGCTTCAGCTTTTGCGAATAAGTCTTTAGCTCTTTCAGGGTTCTGACGAGCAAGTGCGTTGTAACGAACTTCACCCATTAAGAATTCCTGATAATCTTTTGTAGGAGCTTTAGAATCTAATGTGAACTGTTTTTCAGCTTCAGGATTGAATCTGAATAAGTGCCAGTAACCTGTTTCAACAGCTTTCTTTTCTTCTGTCATAGCAATAGACATACCGCCCTTGATACCGTGGTTGATACATGGAGCGTAAGCGATTACTAAGGATGGTCCTGGATATGCTTCAGCTTCAGCGATAGCTTTAACACACTGCTGCATGTTAGCACCCATGGAGATCTGAGCAACGTAGATATAACCGTAGCTCATAGCGATAGCTGCAAGGTCTTTCTTCTTGATTTCTTTACCAGCTGCTGCGAACTGAGCGATAGCACCTGTGTTTGTAGATTTAGAAGCCTGACCACCTGTGTTGGAGTAAACTTCTGTATCGAATACGAATACGTTAACATCTTCGCCAGATGCTAATACGTGGTCTAAACCGCCGTAACCCATATCGTAAGCCCATCCGTCACCACCGAAGATCCACTGGGATTTCTTGGATAAGAATTCTTTGTTGTCTAAGATTTCAGCACAAGCGTCGCATCCGCAAGCTTCCATAGCTGCAACCATCTTATCTGTAGCAACACCGTTTGTTAAACCAACATTGTATGTAGCTAAGTAATCAGCGATTGCTTCTTTAACTTCTGGATTTTCAGCTGTTTCGCCTAAAGCAACGATCTTTTCTTTGAGCTGATCTCTGATTGTCTTCTGGCCTAAGTACATACCTAAACCGAACTGAGCGTTATCTTCGAATAAGGAGTTACACCAAGCAGGACCCTGTCCTTTCTTGTTAACTGTGTATGGTGTAGCTGGAGAAGAACCAGCCCAGATAGATGTACATCCTGTTGCGTTAGCAACGTACATTCTTTCACCGAATAACTGTGTAACTAATTTAGCGTAAGGTGTTTCACCACAACCAGCACATGCTCCGGAGAATTCGAGTAATGGCTGTTTGAACTGGGAACCTTTAACGGAAGCTTCGCCAAATTTAGCAACTACGTCTTCTTTGATATCTAATGTCTGACCATATGTGTAGATATCCTGCTGAGCAAGCTGGCTGTCAAGACCCTGCATTGTAAGAGCTTTGTTGCCTTTCTTACCTGGACATACGTTTACACAAGATCCACAACCTGTACAGTCAAGTACTGTTGTTGTCATAACGAATTTGTATCCTGGAACACCTGTTAATGGTAAGGAAGCTGTTCCTTCTGGAGCTGCTGCTAATTCTTCTTCTGTCATAGCGATTGGTCTGATACAAGCATGAGGACATACATAAGAACAGAAGTTACACTGGATACAGTTGTCTGCGTTCCAAGCTGGTACGTCTACTGCAACACCACGTTTTTCGTAAGCTGCAGAACCCTGAGGCATATGACCATCAGCGTATGGTAATAATGCGGAAACTGGTAAGGAGTTAGCTGTCTGGCTGTTAACGTAGTTCTGGATGTTGTTAACGTAATCTACTAAGTCAGCTCTGTCGCCTGTTACGTCTGTGAATAATGGTTCAGGCTGGCAGTTTGCCCATTCAGCTGGAACTGGAACTTCAACGATAGCTTTAGCACCAGCGTCGATAGCGTCATGGTTCATCTTAACGATGTGATCACCCTTCTTGCTGTAGGATTTTGTAGCAGCGTCTTTCATGTACTGGATAGCATCTTCTTCAGGAATGATTCCGGAAAGTTTGAAGAATGCGGACTGAAGTACTGTATTGATACGGTTACCTAAACCGATTTCTTTACCAATCTTAACACCGTTGATTGTGTAGAATTTGATGTTGTGCTGAGCTAAGTAAGCTTTTACCTGTCCTGGTAATTTTTCATCTAATTCTTCTGGTGTCCAAGTTGTATTTAATAAGAATGTTCCGTTGTCTTTTAAGTCCTGAACCATGTTGTATTTGTATACGTATGGCTGGCAGTGACATGCAACGAAGTCAGCTTTGTTGATTAAGTATGTGGATTTGATTGGGTCATCACCGAAACGTAAGTGAGACATTGTAACACCACCAGATTTTTTGGAGTCATAATCGAAGTATGCCTGAGCATATTTGTCTGTATGGTCACCAATGATCTTAACGGAGTTCTTATTAGCACCTACAGTACCGTCAGCACCAAGACCCCAGAACTTACAAGCAACGATGCTTTCTGGAGCTGTTACAGGCATTTCTCCTCTTTCAAGGGAAAGGTTAGTAACATCATCAGTGATTGCTAATGTAAATTCTTTCTTTTCTGTGTTATTGAATGTAGCGATGATATCTGCTGGGTTTGTATCTTTGGAACCCATACCGTAACGTCCACCGTTAACTGGGATTGCATCGAATTTTGTTCCCTTTAATGCAGCAACTACATCTAAGTATAATGGTTCACCTAAGGAACCTGGTTCTTTGGATCTGTCAAGTACGTTGATTACTTTAACAGTATCTGGAATAGCTTCAACTAATTTTTCAGCTACGAATGGTCTGTAAAGACGAACTTTAACAACACCAACTTTTTCTCCTTTAGCTACTAAGTAATCGATTGTTTCTTCGATTGTGTCACATACGGAACCCATAGCGATGATTACGGATTCAGCATCTTCTGGACCATAGTAGTTGAATAAGCTGTAGTTTGTGCCTAATTTAGCATTAACTTTGTCCATGTATTCTTCAACGATAGCTGGGAATGCATCGTAGTATGTGTTACATGCTTCACGAGCCTGGAAGAAGATGTCTGGGTTCTGAGCGGAACCACGAAGTACTGGACGTTCTGGGTTAAGACATTTTTTCTTGAATTCACGAACTTTGTCGTAATCAACCATGTCTGCTAAATCATCATAATCCCAAGCTTCGATCTTCTGATATTCGTGAGATGTACGGAAACCATCGAAGAAGTGAAGTACTGGAACGGATCCTTTGATTGTGGAAAGGTGAGCAACTGCACCTAAGTCCATAACTTCCTGTACGTTAGAGCTACATAACATAGCGAAACCTGTCTGACGACAAGCGTAAACGTCGGAGTGATCACCAAAGATATTTAATGCGTGAGATGCTAATGCACGAGCAGAAACATCGATTACACATGGTAATAATTCACCAGCGATTTTGTACATGTTAGGAATCATAAGTAATAATCCCTGAGATGCTGTATATGTTGTTGTTAAAGCACCTGAAGATAAAGAACCATGTACTGCACCAGCTGCACCACCTTCGGATTCCATTTCTACTAATTTAACTGTGTTACCAAAGATGTTTTTTCTACCCTGTGTAGCCCACTGGTCTGTAGATTCAGCCATTGGAGAGGATGGTGTGATTGGGAAGATAGCTGCACATTCTGTGAATGCGTATGATACGTGAGCGGCAGCTGTGTTACCATCCATAGTTTTCATTTTTCTTGCCATTTTATTTGTCCCTCCTAAATAATTTTGGCGTAAAAGGTTGTTAAACCTTTCACATATTTCTGACCAATGAAAAAGCCAGAAATAGTAACAATCTGCAAAATTGCATAGTTGCGCAGATTGCCCTCATATAACAGATAATCATATTTTACAACATTTTAGCAATGATGAAAAGTAGATTATCCTATTTTTTAATTATTTTTTTAGATACGTTGTTAAAAAATCATTCAATATTACACTTCATAAGTGAATCAATTACAAAAATTTACGAATTATTTCTGAGACTTTACATGCTCTTCATACGTTTTTGTAAAGACATGTTCCTTGCTGCCTTTTTCTTTTGTATGGTAAAAATAATACTCATGATTTTCTGGTTTTGCAGCTGCTTCCATGGATTCCACGGAAGGATTACAGATTGGTCCGACCGGAAGACCTTTATTTCTATAAGTATTATATGGGGATTCTACTTTTGTATCTTTGTAGCTTACACTTGTTTTATCATACATTCCATCGGTGATCGGATATAGTGCGGATGGACATACTTCTAATCGCATGCCTTTTTCCAAACGATTTTCAATGACACCTGCCACAATTGCGCGTTCAGAATCCACTGCTGTTTCTTTTTCGATGATAGCTGCTTCATTTACAATTTCATCCATTGTTTTATCGGTTTGATCCATGTCCACCTGATCAAAATGGCTTTCAAATCCCTGAAGCATCACGGTTACCACGTCCTGTGGAGATGCGTCTTTAAATACATTGTAGGTATCTGGATAGAGATATCCTTGAAGAATGTATTTTTTATCTTTATTTTCTTCCACTCCGGAAAGCCATGCAAAGTCATATCCATCTTTTGTGCTTACCGCTTCTAAGAATTCTTCTTTTGTAAATAATTCTTTTTCTTCACAAAGTGCACCGATTTGTTCCGCTGAATATCCTTCAGGAATGGTGATGTTGATGGTAACATTTGCCCCCTTGCCAGACACCATAAGGTCAAATATTTCTTTTATGGTCATGCCTTCTTTAATATCATATTCACCGTACTGAAGCTTTCCACGATAAGGGGAGGTCATCAGGCGAATTAAAAATCCTTTTTCTGAACGAATGACGCCTTTATCTTTTAATTCTTTCGCAATAACAGCTGCCCCGCTTCCTTCTTCGATGATTACATGGGCAGTTTTTGCTGCTTTTGCACTGCCTCCGAGCATGACTGCTGCGCTTCCTCCCACCACAAGTATGAGAATTAAAAATAAGATCAACAATTTTTTCATAATATTGAATCCTTTCTAATTAATCAAATCATTTTCACATCTAATAATCATTATACCACGCTTGCATGAATATTATGGATAAAAATTGCGGAATATGCTATGATAGGTAAGGTTATGAATATAATGAAATCAAATAAAAATAGAAAGGACGATCTATTATGGCACAGAATCCTATTGTTACAATCACTATGGAGAATGGTGATGTAATGAAAGCAGAATTATATCCTGCAATCGCACCAAACACTGTAAACAACTTTATCTCCCTTATCAAAAAAGGCTATTATGATGGAATCTGCTTCCACAGAATCATCAAAGGCTTCATGATTCAGGGCGGAGACCCTCAGGGCAATGGTACGGGTGGTCCTGGCTACTGCATCAAGGGCGAATTCTCTCAGAATGGTTTCAAAAATGATTTAAAACACGAACCAGGTGTACTTTCCATGGCAAGAACTCAGATTCCTGATTCTGCCGGTTCCCAGTTCTTCATCATGCATGAAACATCTCCACATTTAGATGGGGCATATGCTGCATTCGGTCAGGTAATCGAAGGCATGGACGTTGTGAACAAAATCGCATGCACACCAACAGGTGGTGGCTGGTTCTTCGGCGGTGGAGATACTCCGGTAGAACCTCAGGTAATGAAAACCGTAACTGTTGATACTTTTGGTGTTGACTATCCAGAACCTGAAAAATGCTAATCATCTTATCAAGATAACGAAACCCCGGCTGAAATTAACCAGCCGGGGTTTTATGCTTTATTACTGAGCGATAAATCTCATTACTTTTCCATCCACTTTATTGCTTGTCAC